>DATEKZ010000486.1:0-4395 GCA_035277185.1 Verrucomicrobiia bacterium | reverse complement strand
TCCTCCGCAGCCTTTTGCGCGCCGTTATCCGAACGCAGCAGGAGAAAGGCGCATGATACACTTACTAAGCTTATCGCCGCGAAACCCACCGTGATTTTCCCGCGCAGCTTCATATTACCTTGCCAGGTTAGCCCAACCTTTGTTTTCTCTGCATCTAAGAGCGTGTCCGGAAATGTGGGGCAGACATCTTGTCTGCCAGTTCGGGCGGCATCTTGCCGCCCGAATGACGGGGCAAGGATCCCCGCAAACCGGCAGGCTGGAAGCCTGCCCTACATTTCCGTACACGCTCTAATTGTCTCCGCGGTTGATCTCGCGTCGGACTCCCTTTCCATGGATGGCAGCATAAGAAGTTCGCGTCCTCGGTCAATCTTTGGAGTCCTGCAACAACTCCAACATCTCCCGATCCAGCTTGTGCCCGCGCCAATCCGCGTATTTCACATCCGCACGACCGCTGTCGAGGATGCCGAACGAGCCGCGGAAATTCCACAGGGCCCATCCCCAGCCCGCTTCCTTCCAAAGCGCCAGCAGGTCGCGCAACCACGCCAATACCACTCTGTGCGGTGTTTTGTTGTGCGACCCGAACTCGCCCACGATCACCCCCATACGTTGCGCTTCCAGTTTCTTCCACGGGGCGATGAGCCGCTCGCGCATCGTTTCTTTGTTCCACGCCTTGTCGCCCGTGGACGGATAGGTCGGCTCAGACCATTTATCGGCGCCATTGACCCAGTTCGCCTTGTAATGGGTGAGGTTGAACGGCTCGTAGCCGCGCGTTGCTGCCGCTACATTCAATCCGGCCAGCTCCACCGGCGGGGTCCGCCCGTAGTCCCGCCCATCGCAGATAATCAGCCGGTCCTTATCGTGTTCGCGAATTACCTCGACGATCCGTGCAATGACCCTTCGGTGCACGTCCGGTTCGAGCTTCGCCGGCTCGTTGAACGGATTGAAGCTGAGCTGGCGATTCGGCATTCCCTGGTATCGCTTGGCGAAGTGCGCCCAGTGCAACGCACAGACGCGCAGCGCCTCGTCGTCCGTCCAAACTGATTTTTCCTCCGGCGGTTGCGCCACCGTGTAACCTGGCGCGCGATGGAAGTTGAGTTGCACGTGAATGCCGTGCTTCTCGCCGAACTTCACCGCGTCGTCGATCTGCTGGAGCGTCGGCTCGTGGAGCTTCGTCCAGTCCTTGTTTTCGATCCAGCCGCGATAATCCATCGGGAGCCGGACAAAGTTGAATCCCCACCCGGCCATCCACTCGAAGTCCTGCTCGACAAACGGGTCGTTCCGGCCGTTGAACTTTTCGAGCAGGTTGAATCCACGCCAGAGCGGGAGTTTTTGAGCGGTGACTTCGGGCAGTTCGGCGGCTGACACCCGATGCGGCATGGGGCCAATCACGCTCACGCACGCGCCTGCCAGCGTGCGCGAGATGAAGGTGCGGCGAGTAAATCTCGTTTGCATGGTTGATTTGACCGCAGTTTAACCGTCTAATTCACCCAACCAAGCAAGAGTTTTGTAAGTATGAGAATCGCAAGAGGAGATATCCCCAATCATTCTTCAGTCGTCGCTGCTGCGCCCGCGACGGGCGCGACCCGGACCGCGGGCGTCTTCGCCCGCAGCGGCCCCACAACGCAATGACACGAAAAAGGACTTCGAAACGGCGGCATCCCGACACGGTTTCGCGACGCCGATTCCTTTCCGCGCTCGTCATGAGCGCGGCGGCGACCTCCGCAGTTCCATCCACGTTGCTCGGTTCAGATTCACCCTTCGCCTCGTTCGACCGCGAGATCGAACAATTCATGCAGGCGCGCAAGATTCCGGGCGGCGCGCTGGCCGTGGTGAAGGATCGCCGCCTGGTTTTTACGCGCGGCTACGGACTCGGGAACAGGGAGCAACGCGAGATGGCCCGGGCGACTTCTCTTTTTCGCATCGCCAGCATTTCGAAACCAATTACGGCCGTGGCCGTCTTGAAGCGGGTCGAGCAGGGAACGTTGGACCTCGATGCGCGGGTTTGGGAGTGCCTCGATCTGCGAAGCCTGATTCCGGATGGGAAGCAAACGGACGAACGCTGGCGACAAATCACGATTCGCCATCTGCTTCAGCACACCGGCGGCTGGGACCGCGACAAAAGTTTCGATCCGATGTTTCGCTCGCGCATGATTGCAAAAGAGCTTGGCATCGCCAGTCCGCCCGGTCCGCGCAACATGATTCGTTACATGCTCGGCCAACCGCTCGATTTCGATCCCGGCGCGCGTTACGCCTACTCGAACTTCGGCTACTGCCTCCTCGGCCGCGTGATCGAAAAGGTCACGGGCCTGGATTACGAAAAGAGCGTTCAACAAAGTGTTCTTGCTCCCCTCGGCATCAGGCGCATGCGGATTGGCCGCTCGCTCGCGGAACACCAGGTCAAAGATGAAGTGCGTTATTACCTGCCGGATGAGGAGATGGCCGGGAGCGTTTTCGACACCACGCAAGGCAAGGTTCCGTGGCCTTACGGCGGATTTTGTCTGGAGTCAATGGACGCGCACGGGGGCTGGATCGCCTCGGCAGTGGACCTGGCACGGCTCGCGGCCGCGTTCCACGATCCCGCCCGATGCCCGTTGCTGAAGCAGGCGACCCTCCAAAGCATGTACGCGCCGCCTTACCCGCCCGTATCGCGCAATGGCGACGGTTCGCTGAAGGAGTTTTATTACGGCTGCGGTTGGCTGGTGCGTCCGGTTGGCAAAGGCGGGCACGCCAACTACTGGCATACGGGGAGCCTGCCTGGCGCCTGCACCCTGCTGGTTCGCCGACATGACGGTCTGAGTTGGGTGGTGTTGTTCAATCAACGATCGAGCGATAAAAACCTTCCTGACAACGCCATTGATTCCGCCCTCCATCGCGCTGCGGACGCGGTCAAGGAATGGCCCGACGAGGATTTGTTTCCGAAATACCTGCGGGGCGAGTTGTGACGGCGCCGCTCATGGAGTTAGTCGCATCAACAGCGCATGCGGGGCCGCTGCGGCCGGGAAGGCCGCGCTCCTGAGCTTCTGTTGTCCGGCCATGGCCCGCCGCGTCCTCCTCATCGCGAACCCGAACGCTGCGGCAGGGCGATCGGCGGCGCGATTGGAGAAGCTGCTCGTGGATTTACAGGCCCGCGGGCTCGCGGCGGATTACGCCCTGACGAGCCGTCCACGTCACGCCGTTGATCTGGCGCGGGACGCCGCCGGCGAATACGACGTCATCGCAGCGGTCGGTGGTGATGGAACCATGAACGAGGTGGCCAACGGCATCTTGTTCTCGAACCGCAACGACACCGCGCTGGCGGTGGTGCCGCTCGGCACCGGCAATGATCTGGCGAGGCTGGTTGGAATTCGGACTGTCGCAGACTCATTGGATGCTCTGGCGCAGGGCGCGACCCAGGTGATCGACGCCATCGAGGTCTCTTGTTGCGAGCGGGGCAATCCAACAAAACACTTTGCGCTGCTCTATGCCGCGGTGGGTTTCGCCGGCGAGGTTGGCAGGCACACGACGCCGACTATCAAAGCGATCTTCGGCCAGCGATTTTGCTATTCTATCGGCTTCTTCCTTGCGTTGCTCCGGTTCGAGTCTCCAAACGTGAAAGTCTGGTGCGACGAAAGAGAGTTCAACGGCAGGATGTTTCTGGTTTCTGCCGCCAAGGCCGAAATTATCGGCGGTGGAGCCATGCGCCTCTCGCCCGGCGCGAAGATTGACGACGGAAAGCTTTATGTGAACGTCGTCGAGCACCTTGGCCGCCTCGAGACAACGCGCTGCTTCCCGCGTCTGCTCATGGGCACGCACACGACGCATCCCAAGGTTCAATACTTCCCGGCAACCGTCTTAAATATAGAGTCACACCCTCAAATGAACTTGCAGCTGGACGGCGAGTTGCTGGGAACGACACCGGCCACGTTTGCGGTGAAGTCGAAGGCACTGCGCGTAATCACTGGCTGGGGGTTGTCCAGATAGCGCCGCCGGTATTGGGACGGCGGGGCTGCAAACCGAATCGGAGCGCGCGACGTCCCGGCGCGCAGCGGGTCCGCATGCGATGGGCCCCACGCTTTCGTGGGGGGCTGCGACCGGGACCGGTCGCGCCTTCCCGGCGGTGTGAGAGTGTTCGACGCGTGCGCGAGTTTTGCGGACCGCGGCCTTCCAGGCCGCAGCGGTTCCGATCAGGCGGGATGCGTAGAAGTTTTTCAAGTCTATCCGGCTGGGGACGCGCTGCGGCCTGGAAGGCCGCGGTCCGCACGAGCAGATCCCTGGTCCAACAACCGCGCCTCCGTCGTTCCAGTGTCGCAATGCGCGCGAAGCCGCTGCGACCGGGGAACGGTCGCGCCCCGAATAATCTTCGCATCCTGCGCAGGTGATTTTCTCGCTGTTCAGGGCCGTCGGTTCTGTTACAAC
>DATEKZ010000485.1:0-4100 GCA_035277185.1 Verrucomicrobiia bacterium | reverse complement strand
TACTGGACCGCGTCGTATTATCCGGGTATCGCGATTTTCGGGCTGGCATGCGTTGGAGGTCTGTGCGTGAAAACGTGGCGGGTCCGGATTCTGGTCGCCCTGGCCCTTCTGGGCGCGATCCTGGCCATGGGCGACGACGGTTTCGTGTATGGCCTCCTCCGGCGCGGGGTTCCGCAGTTGGGACTGATGCGCTATCCGATAAAGTTTGTGGTTTTCGTCGTCTTCGCCCTGCCGTTGCTGGCCGGGTTCGGGGTCCGGCATTTGGAGATTACCGCCCGGACTTCGGTCCCTCGATGCTGGCGCACGGCTGCGATCTGTTATGGAACTTTTCTTTTGCTGGTCGGGCTGATTCTTTGCTTCGCTCATCGTTACCCGTTACCCAACGAGGACCAGACCGCCACGTTCCAAAGCGGCCTGACCCGGTCGCTGTTTTTGACGTTGATTCTCGGGGTGATCTGTTTCCGCCCTCGCCTGTCGGAGCGAACGCAGTTGTTCGCCGGGGTCGCCCTCGTAACCATGATCGGACTCGATGTGCTGACGCACATGCCCCGGCAAAATCCGACCGTGGCTCGCGGCGCTTTGGAGCCGGGGATTCCGACTTTGCAGAAACTCGATCCGCTCCCCCGACACGGCCAGTCCCGGGCGATGCTGACTCCTGAGGCTGATGTCCGGTTGCGGCATGGCGGGCTTTCATCGTCGATTCATGATTATCTGGCGAGTCGGCAGGGTTTGTTCAGCAACTGCAACCTTCTTGAGGGCATTCCCAAAGTCAACGGCTTCTATCCGCTCTATCTCCGCGAGGCACAGGACATCTGGGCGTTGGTGTATCGGACCAACGCTCCCGCCCCCGCGCTCCACGATTTTATGAGTGTCTCCCAGGTGACGGCGCCCGGCGAAGTGTTTGAATGGCGACGCCGTCCCACGGCCCTTCCCTTTGCGACGTTCGGTCAGGAACCGCGGTTCGCAGATGCAGCGTCGATATTGAGCCATCTCGCTTCGCCCGAATTTCAGCCTCAAAGGGAAGTGTACTTGCCGGAAACAGTCCGGGCTCTGGTTGATATCAAAAAGGCGGGAATCGGAAGAATTGAGGAATCGCACTTTGCCGCGCAACGAGCCGAATTGCGAGTGTCAGCGGAGACGCCGGGACTGCTGGTGGTCTCTCAGAATTACGATTCGTCCTGGGAAGCGTCGATCGATGGAATTCCGGTGCCGATCTGGCGCGCGAATCATGCGTTTCAGGCAGTGGCAGTGCCGGCGGGAAAACATGTCATCCAATTTCAGTACCGCGACTGGCGCTTCGTCCTGGGTTGTGGCGTCTCCCTGCTGACGCTCGCGGGATGTTGGGTTGCCTGGCTTGGGACCCGGGCTGCATCGACGTCGCGAGATCATCGACGCCACAGCTTCCGGTTGCAGTCCGGTGTTCCGCAATGCTAAAGCCAATGGAAAAAGGAACCCAACTGGCAGGCGAATTGTCCCCAAATCCGGGGCCCGCCAGTCAACTGGAGAGTCAGTTCCAAACGTTTTGAAGGCACACATCACCACTACCGGGCGTTCCGGCCAGTCAGATGGTTGGTTCACACCTGGACGGTTCGGCCTCATGCTGGCTTCAATCATTGTTGTTTTTTGGCCCGACGTTCTGGCCGGTTCGCAATCATTTTTCTACCGCGACTTCGGCCTTTGGGCGTACCCAAACGCATCCTTTCATCGCACCCGCTTCTGGGAGGGAGAGATGCCGTTGTGGAACCCGTTGAGCAATTGCGGAATCCCCTTTCTTGCGCAGTGGAATACGCTCACGCTTTACCCATTCTCTTTCCTGTACTTGTTGTTGCCGCTCCCGTGGTCCCTGAACATTTTCTGCCTGACCCACCTCTGGCTGGCGGGAATGGGCATGTATCTGCTCGCGTTGAAATGGACCGGGAACAGGCTGGCCGGCAGTGTGGCGGGAAGCGCCTACGCGCTGAACGGACTGGCGTTGCACAGCCTGATGTGGCCGCACACCATTGCCGCTCTGGCATGGATGCCCATCGTCGTACTGGCGATGGATGGCGTGACACAGGAAGGCAAGCAACGAATCATTCTACCGGCCGTTACCGCGGCGGTTCAGATGCTGACCGGCGGAGTCGAGATCGTTCTTTTGACCTGGGGAATTCTCGCCGCTCTTGTCGTTTTTCGAGCGATCTCCACCATAGGCCGACGTATCCCGATTATCCTCAGGTTCGGCGCGGTTGCGGTCGTTACCGCCGGAGTGTCGGCCGTTCAATGGCTGCCGTTCCTGGGATTGCTGGACGTTTCGCAACGTTCGGCGAACTTCGCCGACTCGACCTGGTCGATGCCCTTCTGGGGTTTGGCCAACTACCTCGTGCCGCTGTTTCATCAGACGAAGTCCATCACCGGGGTCTATTCACAAGACGCCCAACAGTGGACCAGCTCTTACTACCTGGGAATCGGAACGATGGTTCTTGGCGCGGTCGCCCCGTTCATTTACCGGAAGAGCCGTGTGTTCCTGCTGGCGGGATTCAGCGTGTCAGGCCTTCTGCTGGCTTTAGGCGATAACGGCCTGGTTTATCCGCTTTTGAAGCAAGTTTTTCCGTTGCTGGGGTTGGCGCGTTACCCGGTCAAATTCGTGGTGTGGCCAACGTTCGCTGTTCCTTTGCTGGCCGCGTTCGCCGTGACCGGGCTGGCGCGCCGCACTCCCGGGCTATCCGCGCGGCTGCTGGCCTCGGCGTGGTTGCTGGCGACTCTGATTATCGCCGGGATCTTGTGGAGCGATTGGACTCATCCTTTCGAAAACGAAGACTGGCGCGTTACCTTCCGAAGCGGACTGAGCAGAGCAGGCTTCCTGGGTTTGATTCTGGGATTGCTCGGCCTTGTGATGTCGAACCGCTCCGTGCGAAGTCGCCAGTGGGCGGGGATTGCCCTCGTGTGTGCTTTCAGTTTCGATGGGCTGACGCATGTGCCCCGGCAGAATCCGACGATACCGTCCCTGGCGCTGGTCACGCCACTTGCCGCCTCCCACTCAATGCCCGGCCCGGGCCAGGGCCGCGCGATGATCAGCCCGAAACTGCAAGCTTACCTGGATCACGCGGCAACACCGGATTTATTGCAGTACTATCTCACCCAACGGCTGGCGATCTTTGGCAACTGTAACCTGTTGGACAAGATCCCCAAAGTGAATGGGTTTTTCCCGCTTACCCTGCTCTACGAGTCGCAAGTCCGGTCCATCCTTTACGCATCCACCAATCAGTTCGCCGAAGGACTGGCTGATTTCCTGAGTGTGAATCGGATCTCGTCAGATCAGGTTCCGGTCGATTGGAGCGAGCGGTCTTCTTCCTTGCCGTTGTTGACAGCGGGCCAGAAACCTCTCTTTGCAGACGCACCGGCGGTGCTGGCGGCGATGGCGGAACCATCTTTTTCTGCGCGCGAGGTCGTTTATTTGCCGCGGGATGTCGAAGGGAAGGTAAATGCCCTTCGTCAGTCGTCTGCTCGTGTCGAAATCAATAGCTTTGTCGCACATTCAATCGAAGCCACGGTCACGTCCGCGGATCCTTCGATCGTTGTGTTGTCGCAGGCCAGCCATCCGTCCTGGAAAGCATTTGTGAACGGCAATCGGACGATGATTCTGCGGGCCAATCATGCGTTTCAGGCGGTCGGGATTCCCGCCGGGAAGAACCATGTGCGGTTCGTGTTCGGCGATCGTTTGTTTGCGTTCGGAGCGGTCTGCTCCGTTGCGGCTTTTGGCGTCTGTTTGGTTGGCCTTTGCCGTTCTGCGACCGCGACTCGGTCCGGTGCGATTCGGTCGGTATGAAGCACGAATGGCACACCGCTGATGAAGCCGGCCCACCGGTAAACCCCTCCGTGGCGGCAGACCGCTGGTTTTCCCCGGGAAGGTTTGCCCTGGTCCTGGCCGCCTTCGTCGTGGCGGCTTATCCCGAGGTCGTGTTGGGCATCCGCACGTTTGTGTTTCGCGACTTCGGCTACTTCGGTTATCCGCTGGCTCATTATCATTGTGAACGATTCTGGCAGGGCGAAATCCCGCTGTGGAATCCTCTGAGCAACTGCGGCCTCCCGTTTCTGGCGCAGTGGAACACGATGACGCTTTA
>DATEKZ010000484.1:0-3275 GCA_035277185.1 Verrucomicrobiia bacterium | reverse complement strand
CTGCCGCACGGTGACCGTGGCTCCAAATCGAACGCGGTCCTCCCGCGTTGTCGGCGGAGACACGACCACCGCCGACTGAAGGCTCTGCTGAAGATGATCGATCCGTTGGTCCAACTCCTGGAGCTTCCGCCTCACGTCGTTATCGTCCGGCGCGGTCGCAAACCGTGGGCGCTCCACCCCGACCAGGCGATCCAGTTCCTCGCGTAATCGCTGCGCGCCATCCGGCGTCAGATAATTCTTTGCCCCAGGCGGCAGCAATGACGCCCGCCGCGGGATGACCGGCCGTTCGGAGAAATCATCTGACTCCCGCGTGAACGCTTTGCTCATGTGTCGCAAAACGCTAACCGCAAACCCATCGGGCAACAAGCCGCCGCAAATGACTTGACGGCATCTGGTGGAGGCGTATGACCGGGGCATGACCTCTAAACCCTCCCCTGGGGCGGTATCCCTGAACGCCACGCGTAATCGTCGAGAATTTCTGGCCGACGTGGGCCGGGGGATGTTGGTGGCCACGGTCGGATATGGCATGGCCAGCGAACTGGGCCTGGCATCTCCTGTGGCCGACGAAAGCTCGGACGCGCTGACGTTTGGCGCATTGGAGCCCCTGGTTTGCCTCATGCAGGAAACGCCCGTGAACAAGCTGTTGCCTGCGCTCACGAAGCAGTTGAGGTCGGGGACGGATTTGCGGCGGCTGGTCGCGGCCGCCGCACTCGCCAATGCGCGTACGTTCGGAGGTGAGGATTACGTCGGTTTTCACACCATGATGGCGCTCGCGCCCGCCTTACACATGGCGCAGGAGCTTCCCAAAGATTTGCAGCCGCTCCCCGTGTTCAAGGTGCTCTACCGAAACACCAACCGCATTCAGGAAAAAGGCGGACGCAAGGAGGAAGTTCTGCATCCGGTCAAGCCGGCGACTCTGTCGCTCGACCGCGGCGCGGGTGAAGCGTTACGCGAAGCCGTGCGCAGCAAAGACACGGCACAGGCGGAAGGTATCCTGGCCGCGCTCGCCCAAAAATCCGATCTCGACGCCTTCAACGCGCTGCTCTTCGAGGTGCAGGACAACACGGAGGTTCATCGCGTCGTGTTGCCGTATCGCGCGTGGGATTTGCTGGATCTGATCGGGAGGGAACAGGCGCACACGTTGCTCCGCCAGTCGGTTCGCTACTGCGTCAAAGCGGAGTCATGGCAGCACACCCCGACGTGGAACGAACCTCGTACGCTGCTCCCGAAACTGCTCGAACAGCACAAACTGCTGGACCGTTCGCCGGGAACGCGCGCGCCCGAAGACAAGTGGGTCGAGGAGATGAGCCAGTTGATCTTCAAGTCCACACCGCAAGAGGCCGCGGACGCGGTCGCAGCCGCTTTGGCGGAGGGAATGTCGCCGTCCGCCGCGGGCGAGGCCATTTCCCTGACGGCCAATCAACTGGTGCTCCGTGACCTGGGCCGCACGCCGCGCGACGAGTCGCCGGGCAAACCATCCGGCAGCGTGCATGGCGATTCCATCGGCGTCCATGCGTGCGATTCGGCCAATGCCTGGCGCAACATGGCTCGCGTGAGCAACGCGCGAAACACCTTCGCCTGCCTGATTCTGGCGGCCTACCAGGTCGCGCTCGACCGCACGGCACGCGGCGGCGATTTTCTCAACTGGTCGCCGCTGCCGCTGGCGCATCATCTCGACCAGGTGAAGGCAACCGATCCTGGTGCTCTGCTGCATGAAGCGGAAGAGGCCATCCGGGGAAATCTTCAAGGAAGGGCTGGCGCCATTATTCACCGCTACGGCGATCTCGGTCATCCGCACCGGCCCGTCTTTGATCTGCTGCTGCGCTACGCCGTGAGTGAAGACGGCGCCCTGCACGCGGAAAAATACTATCGCACCGTAACCGAGGAATTTGGCGCCACGCGCGCGGCCTTCCGGTGGCGCCAGTTGACCGCGTTGGCGCGCGTCACCGCCAGCGAATGCGGACGCCCGGCCGCCGGGATCGCCGAGGCGCGTGAGCTGCTGCGAATCTCGTGACCGCTGCGCGCCTGCAGACGGTTGAAAATGTGGACAGAGACGCGCTGCTAAGCGTCATTTGATTAAACCCGGGCTCGCGGCAACATCTCGCTGCGGGCGCATCTCAAAATCTTGCAGCCGCGCGGACATTCGGGCGCTTCCTTCCCCCTCACCCCGGCCCTCTCCCTCGGGGAGAGAGCAATGAAGCCCGGATAAGACGACGCAAGAGACTGAGATGCACCCTCGGCCGCGAGAACTTCAGTCCGTCCTTGCCTCGATCAACGCGTCCGTTAAAGATCCCTGCACCCAAAGTATGAAACTTTCCTCTCGCCTTTCGCTCCTCGTCGTTTCCGTCGTCCTCGCGTTCAGCGCAACCGCCCAGCCGGCCAAAGACAAAACCGAGGCACCACCGGCAAAGGTGGACCCGCGCTTTCAGATTCCGCCAACCGACGATGGACTGCCCGGTGCGGGTCCCATTCGTCGCTATGACTGGTTCCGAAACCTCTGGGCGCAGCGGCGCAGCGCATGGGCCCAGCGCGTTCGGCAGGACCAGCATGCCGTCGTGTTCCTCGGCGATTCCATAACTCAGGGATGGGGCGACAGCCTCGGCGCCAGTTTTCCAGGCATGAAGGTCGCCAACCGCGGGATTAGCGGCGACACGACGCGCGGCGTCCTCATTCGCTTGCAGGAGGACGTTCTCGCTCTGCAACCCGCTGGCGTCGTCCTTCTGATCGGCACGAATGATCTCGAGGAGCAAGCAGACCCCGAGACCATTGCGGCCAACCTGAGACTCATCCTCGCCGGGTTAAAGCAGCACAACGCGAAGATGCCCGTCATCCTCTGTCGGGTCTTCCCCAGCTCGGCAACGAAGAAACGCCCCGTGGAAAAGATCAGGAAGACGAACCAACTCCTGGCCGACGCTGTGAAAGGGGACGCTCAAGTCACGCTGATCGAGACCTGGACGCTGTTCGCCGACGCGCAGGGCGATGCAAAACCGGAGGAATTCCCCGACCTGCTGCACCCGAATCAGGCCGGCTACGCCAAATGGGCCGCCGCGCTGCGTCCCATCTTCGCCACGCACGGCTTTCTCGAGACCGAACCGGACAACTTCACACCGGAGCCGGGATCCGTGAGTCTCTTCAACGGCCGCGATCTCACCGGCTGGGGATACGTCACGAACAATTTCGACGGCAAAACGGCGAGTAGTGACGGCCGGTACGTTGCGAAGAATGGAAGGCTCATCGTAACCACGCCGCCCGAGGGCCGGAGAATTCAGCAACTC
>DATEKZ010000483.1:0-6441 GCA_035277185.1 Verrucomicrobiia bacterium | reverse complement strand
GACGTGGCTCTGGCGATGACGGCGGGCGGCGATCTTGTTATTGCTTCTCAGAAACCGCCATAACCCTCTATGATTGGTCTCCCAATGAAAACGAAAACATTCCAGCGGCTGGCGCCAGTCGCCGCCTCCATCATGATGGCGTCCTCACCGTCACTTCGCGCGGACGAGGGCATGTGGCTATTCAACAATCCGCCGCGCAAACAGCTCAAGGAAAAATACAAGTTCGACGTCACGGACGCGTGGCTTGAGCACATCCAGAAGTCCTCCGTGCGTTTCAACAGCGGCGGATCCGGATCGTTCGTTTCCGAGGACGGCCTCGTGCTCTCCAACCATCACGTGGGCGCCGATGCCCTGCAAAAATTCGGCGACCAGAACCGCGACTATTTGCGCGATGGCTTTCATGCGCGCACGCCGGCGGAGGAAAAGCGTTGTCTCGATCTCGAGCTCAACGTGCTCATGAGCATCGACGACGTGACCGACCGCGTGAACGCCGCCGTCAAATCCGACCTGACCGCCGAACAGGCCTTCGTCGCCCGCCGCGCCATCATGGCGGAGATCGAAAAGGAATCCACCGACAAGACCGGATTGCGCAGCGACGTCGTCACGCTCTATCAGGGCGGCCAGTATCACCTCTATCGCTTCAAAAAATACACGGACGTGCGACTGGTGTTTGCGCCGGAGCAACAGATCGCGTTTTTCGGCGGAGACCCGGACAACTTCGAGTATCCGCGTTTCGACCTCGATATCTGCCTGTTCCGGGTGTACGAAAATGACAAGCCCGCGAAGATCGAGCATTTCCTGAAATGGAGCGAAGCGGGTGTTTCCGATGGCGAGTTGATCTTTGTTTCCGGGCATCCGGGCCGCACGAGCCGGCTCTTCACCGTGGCGGAACTGGAGTACGTGCGCGACCGGCGCCTGCCGTACACGCTCGAACGCCTGCACGACCTCGAGGTGCTGCTGCTGAGTTTCAGCGCGCGCAGCGGCGAGAACGCGCGCCGCGCCAAGGACGAACTGTTCAGCGTGCAGAACAGCCGGAAGGCCTACCATGGCATGATCGCCGGGGTGCTCGATCCGAAACTCATGGAAAACAAATGCGCGGTGGAAAAAAGACTTCGAGATGCCGTTGGAACGAATCCCTCGTTGAAGGAGACGGTGGGCGCCTGGGACCGGATTGCCGAAGCTCAAACCATCATTGCGCAAAACGCCCTCCGCTACAATCTGCTCGAAGCCGAACACGCGTTTAAAAGCGAGTTGTTCGGCATTGCGCGGACCTTGCTCCGGGCCGCCGACGAAAAGCCGAAGCCAAACGCGGAGCGCTTGCGCGAATTCGGCGACGCAGGCCTCTCGTCGCTCGAGTTCCAGCTCTTCTCCGAAAAGCCGATTTACGACGATCTCGAACAGATCACGCTGACGGATTCACTCACGTTTCTGATCGGCAAGCTCGGCTACTCGGACCCGCTCGTGCAAAAGGTTCTCGACGGCAAGTCGCCGCAGGAACGGGCGTCGGAGCTGATTCGCGGCACGAAGGTCAAGGATGTCGCCGTCCGCAAGCGGCTTTATACCCAAGGCAAGGCAGCGGTGGAGGCGGCGCGCGATCCAATGATCGAACTGGCGGGGTTGATCGATGCGGAGGCGCGGGCCGTGCGCAAGGTGCTCGAAACGCAGAGCGAGGCCAAGCAGCAGGCGCACGCCCAGATTTCCAAGGCGCGCTTCGCCATTGAGGGAACGGACACTTATCCTGACGCGACCTTCACACTGCGACTGGCGTTCGGCGCGGCGAAAGGCTACGAGGACAACGGCGCGCAGATCCCGTTTCAGACGGCGCTCGCCGGACTTTACCAGCGTGGCGAAGAACACAAATATCAGCCGCCGTTCGATATTCCGGAACGCTGGATGAAACGGAAAAGCAAACTCGATTTGAAGACGCCCTTTAATTTTGTCAGCACCGCCGACATCATCGGCGGCAATTCCGGCAGCCCGGTGGTCAACCGCAAGGGCGAATTCGTCGGCATCATTTTCGACGGCAACATCCAGTCTCTTGTGCTGGACTTCGCGTTCACGGAAAAACAGGCCCGCGCCGTCTCCGTCTGTTCGCAGTCGATCATCGAGGCATTGCGCAAGGTGTATGATGCAAAGTCTCTTGCCGACGAGCTGACCCGCAAAAAAGCGGGAAAGTAAAGCGGCGCATGACCTGTTCCATGAAGCACAGTTCTGCGCGTGATTCGACTCCTCACCCCAACCCTCTCCTCGATCGAGGAGGAGAGGGTGAGAAGGCCGTGCGCCGCCGCCTGCGCCAAGGCGGAACTTCGCGCATTGAACCCCTGAGATTCCCCCTCACCCGTCCTGCGGACACCCTCTCCCCCACCGGGGGAGAGGGATGGGGTGAGGGGGCGTCTTCGGTTCCGGCACCACTTGTGACTGACCCATGAACACAGTCCGCATCGGCATCATCGGGATGGGGAACATCGGCAAGCACCACGCCGGTTACTTGCTCGAGGGCAAGGTGCAACGCTGCGAACTGGCTGCCGTCTGCAGCACCTCGCCGCAGAAGCTCGAAGATTACAAAGCCAAAGGGCTGAGGATTTTCGACAGCGGCGAGAAGCTGATTCGGTCGCGCGAAGTGGACGCGGTTGTCGTCGCCACGCCGCATTATCAACACACCTCTCTTGGCATCGCCGCTCTGGAATCCGGCGTCCATCTGATGGTTGAGAAACCGATCTCCGCGCACAAGGCGGATGCGGAGCGGTTGATTGCCGTCGCGAGGAAGCACCCCAAAGTCGTCTTTGCCGGGATGTTCCAGCTCCGCGTTGAACCACGCTACCTGAAGATTCAAAAGCTGATTAAAGACGGCGACCTCGGCGAGATCGTCCGCATGAGCTGGCTGATCACTGACTGGTTCCGCACCGAAGCCTACTACGCCAGCGGTGGCTGGCGGGCGACGTGGAAGGGGGAGGGCGGCGGCGTGCTGCTCAATCAATGCCTGCACAATCTCGACGTGATCGCCTGGCTGCTGGGCATGCCGTCGCGCGTCCGCGGCTTCTGTCAGCTCGGCCGCTACCACAACATCGAGGTCGAAGATAACGTCACGGCTTACCTCGAATATCCAAATGGCGCGACGGGCACCTTTGTCACGTCCACCGGCGAGACGCCCGGGACGAACCGATTCGAAATCGCCGGCACACGCGGAAAGGTCGTGCTCGAGAACAACAAGCTCACATTCGCGCGGAATGAAGTGGACATGATCGAATGGAGCCGCACGGCGACGGTCGGCTTCAGCAAGCCGGAAGTCCGGAACGAGGACATTCCGTTCGAGAACGCCCCGGCGCCGCACGCGACGCTGATGCAGAATTGCGTCAACGCCATCCTCGATGGTGAACCGCTGATCGCGCCGGGTGCGGAAGGGCTTTATTCGGTCGAGCTCGCCAACGTCATGCTCTTCTCGTCGCTTCTCGGTCAAACGACTGAATTGCCCATGGACGGCGCGGCATTTGAAAAGAAGCTTCAGCAGTTGATCGCCGAATCGAAGTTCGAAAAGAAGGTGGTCGAAATCAAAAACGACGACTTTACCAAGTCATTTCATCGGTAAACCAACCGCAGATGGACGCAGATGGACGCAGATTTTCCGAACGAAGGAACGACCTGGATCCAGACACGAATTTCACGAATTCACACGAATTGGGAGGAGGCGCAGACAGGGCGCGGTCATGACCACGCTCGACTGCTTGGCGCCCATTCGCGCAATTCACGTCTCAATTCGTGCGCTTCAAATCCATGTTGATCCGTGTCCATCCGCTCTCCGCCGTAGCTACTCTCTGCCGATGGTCACCGCTTGCACTGCTACGGAGGACGGGTCCGTGGTTGAGGGCAGGAAGACTTTTGCCACGGAATCGTGGCAACGGTCTCAGCAAATCGTTTTACCGCTGAACAAGCGCGGAGGAGCGCGCGACGTCCCGGCGCGCAGCGGGCTTGAATGCGGGGACGCTTGCGAGGAATTGCAGAACCATACAACCTTCGAGGCTGCTGCGACCGGGGACCGGTCGCGCTCCCGGCGGCATGGGAGTGCTGAAGGCGTGCGCGAGTTTTGCGGACCGCGGCCTTCCAGGCCGCAGCGGTTCCGAAACATGTGGGATGCAGGGAAATTATTTCAACCCCTCCCGCTGCGGCTGCGCTGCGGCCTGGAAGGCCGCGGTCCGAACGAGCCAGTCCGGTCCAACCATCCGCGCCTCCGCCGTTTCCAGTGCCGCGATAGCCCGAGCTGCTGCGACCGGGACGGTCGCGGTCCGGGCGGTCACCGTACTCCCGAATTGATTTCCTCGTACAGCCAGGCGCGGGCGTAGGTCCAGTAGCGTTTGGCGGTTGGCTCGGAGATCCCAAGAATCCGGGCGGTCTCTTCGATGGTCATCCCGACGAAATAGCGCAACTTGACCAATTCCGCTTTCACTTTGTCCCTCGCCGCCAGCCTGTCGAGCGCTTCGTTGATGGCCAGGAGCTGCTCGTCATCGGCTTCAGTAGCGATTTCCACGTCCTGTACGTCCACGCGTTGGTGTCCGCCGCCGTGGCGCTGCGCGCGTTTGCGACGGGCGTTGTCGATGAGAATGCGCCGCATGGCCTCCGCGGCGGCGGCGAAGAAATGGGCGCGGCCAGCCCACTTTTTATCCTCATTTCCAACGAGCCGGAGATAAGCCTCATGGACGAGCGCAGTGGGTTGCAAGGTTTGGCCCGGCGCTTCGTTCGCCATCTTGTGAGCGGCGAGCTTGCGCAGTTCGTGATAGACGAGCGGCAGCAGCTCATCGGCGGCCACCGCGTCGCCCTTCTCGATGGCAAGCAGGATACGGGTGACGCCGTTCACTTTATCGTCCATGGGCTCGAATCGCGCTCGCAACGCGTTGCCGGAGTTCGCCGTCGCCGGAGCATTTGCAGTCGAGAAAGGCGGCGCGCTCGGCGGCGGACTTTTCAACGGCCAGCGTAAACAAGGCTTCTTCGCGCGAGGGATTCATGGGGTTTTCAACTCCTTTTTGTCCTGTGCTTCAGCCGTTTTGATCTCCTCCCATGAGGGCGCCCGCCAGATCTGGAGGTGACGCTGGTCGTTCCAGCCGATGATCTTGTTGCCATCAGGTGAGAACACGAGCGCGACCATGATTGCTCCTTCGCCGGCGATAGTGATGAGTTCCTGGTGGGTATGCATGTCCCACAATTTCACGGATTCAGCGCCGCCCGCGGCAGTGGCCAGCCGGTTTCCGTCCGGAGAGATATCAACGGCGTGCACTGACTTAAGATGTCCCTTGAGAGTCACGATTTCACGTTGCGTGGCCACATCCCACAGTTTGGCCGTCCCCTCCACCCCTCCGGTCGCCAGAATCCGGCCATCGGGCGCGAAGGCGATACCGCTCACGGCGCGCCGGTGCGCGGCGAAGTGGGTTTGCGCCCATCCCGATTCCGCAGTCAGAATCGTCACGCCGCCATCATCCTGGCCGAGGGCGAGGTCGGCTCTGCGCGAGAAATTTCCCTCGCTGATTAACGGGCCGGACCATTCAAATTCGCGAACCAGTTGACGCTTCTCGAAGTTCCAAATCTTCCAACGCGTGCCTCGCCCCCACCAGGCCGCGAGCACAAAATTTGTCGTCCCCAGCGTTTCGACTCCCGCGATATCTTCGTCGTGGCCCGCGTCGAACTCGCTGAGCGAACTGCGTTCGAAATCCCAGATGCGGATCTTGCCCGCACGTCCGCCTACGAGCAATTGCCGGCCGTTCGGCGAAAACGTGCAGCCTCCCGAATAGCCGCGCAGTTCCGTCAGCGTCGCCAGCTTCTCGCCCGTGTCCAGGTTCCAGAGAACGTAGTCATCTCCGCTCGTGACGAGGCGGCCTCCGTCCGGAGACATGGCGAAGTCATTGCACGGTTCGCTCAAGATCCACCGCGGCGATGGACGCTTTGCCGGAGGAATCGGCCAAAGCCGCACTGAACCATCCTTTCCGCCGGTGATGATCCGTCGTCCGTCCGCCGAAAATGCGAGCGAATAAACTTCATCCTCGTGACCGCGAAGAGTCGTTATCTCCGCCCAGGTCTTTGTATCCCACAACCGAATCGTCTGATCGGCGCTGCTGGACGCGAGCAGTGCGCCATCGGGGGAAAACGCCAGAGAGCAAATCCACGCTTGATGGTTTGTAAGCTCGCGCACCATCTGGTCGCTGTCGGGATTCCAAAGTTTGATCGTGCGCTCGGTGAATCCCGCGCCGGTCGCAATCACGCGCGAGTCCGGTGAAATGGCCATCGCCGTAATCCCGTCCCGATGCGCTACAAACTCGCGGAGCTTGTCGCCCGTGGCAGTGTCGTGAATGGCCAACTTGCCGCTGCCCCAACCGACGGCGATACGATTGCCCGTGCCGAGAAAGCCCACGCCCCCACCGTGAACGCCGCTCCCGCTCGGATCCGCGATCAAACTGT
>DATEKZ010000482.1:0-4700 GCA_035277185.1 Verrucomicrobiia bacterium | reverse complement strand
GAGAATCCGCATGGTGGTGGATTTGCCGGCGCCGTTCGGGCCGAGAAAACCCACGATCTCCCCGCGGCCCACAGTGAACGTCAAATCGTTCACGGCTGTGTTCCCGGCGTAGCGCTTGGTCAGATTCCTGACCTCGATCATCGGATCGTCGCTCATGGGCTCATGGGTAATGGACAGTTTATGCGCAGAACACGCGCGGGGCCACGAAAAACTCGGGTCAACGGATCCGCACCGTCACGGTGCCCTGGCTCATCCGCGCAAAGGCCCCGCGTTGCTGCCGTACCTGCACGGTCAGGTCCGCGCGTTCGCCCTGTTTCTTCGCTGCCACGGCGCCCGCCGCAGAAAACAGATCCGGCGTGCCTTGCCCGTCGATGCTGGCGATAAGATAGCCGGGGCGCAATTCTGCGCGCGCCGCCGGCCCGTCGCGATCGACCTCGCCAACGAGCAGACCCGACCGGGGCCGGTAACCGAACTTTTCCGCGAGTTCGGGTGTCAACTCCTGCACCGACACGCCGAGTTTTTTGCGGATCAGTTCGGCCAGCGGAATCATCCGCGCCATTGTGGTGCGCCGTTCGCCGTTTCGCGCCACGACGAGTTTCGCTTCCCGTTCCGGGCTGGCGCTTAACCACTCGGTGAACTGGATGAAATCCTTCGGCGCGCGGCCGTCAATCTGGACGATTTCGTCGCCCACATTCAAACCCGCCGTTGCCGCCGGGCTGCCGGCCTCGACCCTCGTCACCTTCAATGGATTCGAGCCGGACGTGACGCGCGCGCCGAACCAGAGCGATCTCGTCGTTTCGGGAATGAAGATGTCAGACAAGGCTTCCGTGACCTGTTTGACCGGAACGGCGAACCCGATGCCCTGCCCCTGTCGATAGACCGCCACGTTGAGGCCGATGAGTTCGCCCTTCAGATTGACGAGCGGCCCGCCGCTGTTCCCGAAATTGATCGGGGCGTCGATCTGGAGCCAGTCGGCCACGTCGAGCGCTTCATCCTCCTTCGGAACGCGTCGGTTCTTGGAACTCAGGATGCCGCGGCTGATCGAACCGCCCAGGCCGAAAGGATTGCCAAGGGCGATCACCGTTTCGCCGAGCAGCAGGTCGTCGTTCCCCGCAAACTTCACCGCCTTGAAGGTCTCGCCGGGTTTCGTCATCAGCTTGAGCAGCGCCACGTCGCTTCGCGTCGTGCCGACGATCATCCGTTCCGCCTCAAACTCCCGTCCGTCGGCCAGCTTGACCCAAACCCGGCTCGCGCGCTGCACCACGTGCAGGCAGGTCAGCACGTAACCGGTCTCATCGATGATGACGCCGGAGCCAAGGTTGTAGCGCGCCTCCGGTGGACGGCTGCGATAGTACGGGCCCCAGAACTCCCGGAACACCTCTTCGAACGCATCCGAGTATTCCACGATTTCTTCCGTGCCGATGTTCACGACGCTTGGCATCACCCGCTCAACGGCTTCGACCGTCGCATCACGCCGCACGTCGCTCCCGGAGCCGCGCGACGATGCCACGGGGAGCGTCGATGCCAGCGCGACAAGGAGCGTTCGCCGCAGGAGTTGGCGAAATGTCCGGGCTTTGACCGATTGCATATTCAACACGACAAACCGGCTGTGGGTTCGTTCAATCATGCGCGGCGCGCGCCACCGGCTTTTCGGAACAGTATGCGCGCTTGACTTTGCAAAAGCGCGCCCCGAAAAGCAATGGCAAGGTGACCGGTATCCCGGACAATCTATATGCCCGGTGGCGTGCGCGACGTCCGGCGGATGCTCTCCGGGAAACGAATGAGGCGATCCCTTCGGAACGCCTGCTGCAGCAAGTCTGGCAGCACCAGCGGCTGCTGCGCGATCAACTGCGAACCTTGGACGGGAAAAGGGTCCGGGTTCTTCATCCGGGATTCTGGAATCACGAGGCCGGCCCCGATTTCCGCCAGGCCATCGTGCAAATCGGCGCGGACCCGCCGCGCAGCGGCGATGTTGAAATCGATTTGCATCCCGGCGGCTGGCGCGGACACGGCCACGACCGCAATCCTTCCTATCAAAACGTCATTCTCCACGTCGTGTGGGAAGGCGTCGCGGACTCCCCGGGCGCGATACCTACCGTGGCATTGAAGTTGCACCTCGATGCGCCGCTGAGCGAATTGAGGCAATGGCTCGGCGACGGCACGCGCGTCCCTGGCAGTCTGCGCGGCCAGTGCTCCGCACCGCTCCGCGGCCTGCCGGAAGCGCTCGTCGGTGAGTTGCTGCGGCAGGCGGCTTCGATCCGGCTGCGACGCAAGGCGGACGCGTTCGCCGCCCGTGCCAGGCAGTGCGGGTGGGAACAATCACTCTGGGAAGGCCTGTTCGCCGCGCTCGGTTACAAGCAGAACATCTGGCCGATGCGTCACCTGGCGGAGCTGTTGCCCCGGCTCCTGGCGATGGAGTCCAAGCAAAGCCTGGCGTTCCAGGCCCGGCTCCTTGGCGTCAGCGGCCTTCTTCCGACGGAACCGACGCGGGCCCAGGCCGGGGCGGACAGTTATCTGCGTCGCATCTGGGACCAGTGGTGGCGCGAGCGCGACGAACTGGCGGAGTTCGTTCTCCCGCGCGAGCTCTGGCGCTTCAATGGATTACGCCCCGCCAATCACCCGCTGCGACGCCTGGCGCTGGCCGCCCATTGGTTGAGCGCCGGTGACCTGCCGGACAAACTGGAACGATGGTTCATCGCAACGGTGCCGGATCATAAGCTGACGTCCTCACTCCTGAAGATCCTGCAGGTCGAACGCGACGACTTCTGGTCGTGGCACTGGACGCTGCGTTCGGCGCGCCTGCCCCGACCGCAGCCACTGGTCGGCCCGCACCGTGTCACCGATCTGGCGGTAAACGTCATCCTTCCCTGGTTCTGGATGCGCGCCGTCGCCGGCAAGAGCGAGTCCATGCGCCAGACGGCCGAACATCGTTACATCACCTGGCCGGAAGGCCAGGACAACGCCGTGCTGCGTCTCGCGCGGCAGCGATTGCTTGGCGGCGTAAAGGCCCGTCCGTTGCGCACGGCGGCGATGCAACAGGGACTCCTGCAAATCGTCCGCGATTTCTGCGAGCACTCCAACGCGCTCTGCGACAACTGTCTTTTTCCAGGCCTGGTGCGGGGGTTCGCGGCGATGGATCATTGACGCAGGAAGTCTGACCCTGGGAATTCAGCGCACGCCGGATCAGCGCGCCGATCATCGAGTGCCGGCCGTGTTTCGATCTCCCGGGACCTCAATCGTCCCGACCTTTTCCGTTTCCTCTGCTGATGCGGACAACGGCGTCCTCCGCGTCGTGATGATGACGACACCCAACACAATCACCGCCGCCGCCCACATCATGCGCGCGGACAGCGTTTCGCCGCCGATCGCCCAGCCGAGGAAGACGGCGATGACCGGATTGACATAGGCATACGTCGAGATGCGGGCAGGTGTGCTGACCTTCAGCAACCAGCTGAACGCCGTGAAGCCCACCAAAGAACCGATGACTGCCAGATAGGCAAACGCCCACGCCGATCGGGCGGAGACCTGCGGCAAGTCGAATCGTCCCGTTTCGCCCCAGAGGATGCCCGTGATCAACAAGACGCCGCCGCCGGTGAGCATCTGCATGGCCCCGGCCATAAGCGGAGAATCGGGCTTGGGCGTGTACCGCGCGTAGAGCGACCCCGACGCCCACGCGACACTGGCGACCATCAGCGCCGCCACACCGGCAGGATGAATGGCGTTCTTGCGAAAGATTTCCGGCCCGCCAACCAGCAACGCCACTCCTGCAAAGCCGACCACGATTCCGATTACGGTCTGGAGCGACGGCCGCGTGCCTCGCGGCCGCAACCAGTCCAGGAGCGCGAACCATACCGGCGTCACGGCGATGATCAACGCCGTCAGGCCGGAAGGGACGTTCTGCTCGGCCCAATTGACGCCGCCGTTTCCGAAACCGAGGAGCAACACGCCCACGACGGCCGCGTTGCGCCAATGAAAACCGGCGGAAATGGGAACGCCTTTCAGCCGAAGCCAGGCATAGAGGACACCGCCGGCCAGCAGAAAGCGCGCGCCTCCGAGCAGGCACGGCGGAATGGTCTCAACGGCGAAGCGGATGGCGAGATAAGTTGAACCCCAGATAAGATAGATGGCCGCGAAGGCCGCGAGCACGAGGCCGCGCGGCGCCGCCCGGTGTTCTTCGGTTTCTTCACTCATGATGTCCTGCTCCTTCATTGGCTGGTCGGGTTCTGGAATCGACCGGCAGAAGCGCGGCGGGAAACAAAAAAACCCACCGCCGTTCAGCGGTGGGTCCAAAAGCTCGGTGATGTTTACATGGTCCTTGGTGCCCAACCGCCGCCCGCGCGCATGATCAGACGCGGGGTCCGCCATCCAATGGCGGCGCGCAGAACGCGAACGTTCGCGTGCTGTGTTTTCTTGAGTCGAGCGTTCAATCCCATAGTAGCTGCGCGCATAAGTACAGACAAACGCAGGACCTGTCAAAGCATTTGAACGTTTCATCCGATTTTTAACCACGGATTAACCCGGATGAACACGGATCAGAAACTCCGGTAGTGGCTCAGTTTGGTGGGGCGGCTACCGACGAGCCGGCTCGCGAGGACTCTCGCCCCACCGAAAAACCAAACTGATCCACTACCGAACTTTCACCTGACTTTAGCGCGGCTTCTGCTACTATTGTGCCTGGAAGCCAGGCCAGTGGCCGGCTT
>DATEKZ010000481.1:0-5168 GCA_035277185.1 Verrucomicrobiia bacterium | reverse complement strand
GCGACGGGCGTTGCAACGTTTGGCCAAACAATTGGGCCGCGTGGTTCTGCCCAGTTTGGCAGAAATCCAACGTGCTTAAAATTGACCGGAGCTTGAACACTGCAAACTCACCGCCTGAATCGGAACGGTTCATGGGAAGGGAACTCCGTTCGGTGAGGGGGGCCGAGTCCACCGCCAGGGTGTGAATCCCCGCGCGCCGGTCACTCGCTATCGCTCACCCGGTCGATCCGAAATGAATTCAGCAGATTGCCGAACGCGTGGTGGTAAGCGGGCAACTTGGAACCGGTTGTTTTCAACTCAAATTCAATGACGCCGCCGTCAAACGGGACGAACGCAAGCCGGAAGGCGGCCTTGGTCTCTTTTTCGATCACTTGTTCGAACTCAAACGCCAGACCGGTCTTCCCCGCGGCGTAACACTTGAACTCGGCCGTGATGCTCGCCTCCGGATAACGAGTGAGGATGAGATCGCGAAGCCGATCGGGTTTCAGGTCTTCTCCCGGCGCGTCCAACGCGGTTGTCATTGTAAAGCTCAGTCCGGCTTCCAGGTCAGGCGGCAGGAGCGTGGCGGTCTTCTTCACCGGGTCATACTTCACGCTCCATTTGTTGGGCGGGATGAAACGGAATTCCCTGCCAACGACGCGGACCACGTATCCGGTTACTTCGCCCCGCTCGGGTATGTTTACGGTCTCGCTTTTGAGCGCTTCATCCTCCGCGGCGTGTCCGGGGGCGAGAAATAACAGCAGAAGACACGCGGCGAAACACCATGGCGCCAGCCAGGAATTGCCGCGCCGCGAATCCGCCTGGAGATCGTCGCTCATCACGTTCAGCGTCCGCGGTGGGCGATTCGGGTTTCAAGAGCGAACGACTTGTAATAGTTGCCGGCGCCCACCGGTGTGTTGGTGCTGGCCAACTCGTAATATTGGAGGGTTATGCCGATCACCAGGTTGTGTTGGTCGTTCGTCAGGACAAGCCCAGTGTGGTCCTCTGCTCGAAACACGATGTTGTTGCTGATGGCGCTGGCAACGGTCGTGGCGTTGGACGTGCCGCTGATTATCCGCTTCAGTTTCTGGTCCGCGGCATCGCGAAAGAAGCGGACGAACACATTCGTGTCGGCCGTGGCATAAAGCTCAATGGCGTTGCCCTGCTTCGGGTTGGGAACCGCAACGTTCGTAAACGACGTGAGGCCGCCGTTGCCGACACGGACGAACTTTGCCGAACGGATGTCCGAAATGAGCTGGTTCATCGTCCTGCGGACCTGGTCGCCGGCCGCCAGTTTGGGTTGCGTAATTGCCAACATCCGCATGCCGAAAGAATTCCCGAGGAGGACGGCCCCGATCGCGAGCAGGAACACGGAGGAAGCAACAAGGACTTCGGTGAGCGTGAAGGCCCTGGCCCCGGGAAGCGCCGTCGGCGACGCTGAAGAATTATGGATGAAACTTTTCACCAATCGGAAGTTCGGTAGGTCAGCAGCGTGTTCGTGAATGGACCGCGCGACATTAAAGACCACTTGCAATCGACCCGAATCACCTTGAGGGGCGGGTCAGTGTAAACCGTGAAGATGGTAATGACGTTGGTTGCGAGAATCTTATTCGTCCCTGCCAACGGCACGTCCAAGGGTTCCACTCTTGGATTCGGAGCAAAGCTGCTCGCAACCAGTTCGTCCACCGGCGGATACCCGAACGGGTCCCATTTGGCGGCGCGAACCTGTTCCAGCCGGCGCATGGCCATCTGTTGAGCAGCCGCCGAGCAGGTCGTCCATTCCGCGCGTTGGGACGTCAGGATATATCCCCAGACGATTCCAGTGATGCCCATGGCGGCGATGCCGATGGAAATAATGACTTCGGCAAGAGTAAACCCGGATCGGGACGTGTGACGGTTCGCTCTGGCAAATCGAAGCGTCATTACAGCGACGAGTTGGCCTGCGTGATCACCCATTCCTGGCGAATCACAGTACGCAGGAGCGGCGTGCCGGACGGAAGTTTCGCGGGATCCTTGAAGTTCTCGTCGAATGCGTAGCGTCGTATCGGAGGAGAATAGACGACACCACTCGCGCCCCAAGGCCCGATCGCAATACGACTCTTGTACAGCGCAACTATGGATCCATTGAATGTAAGTGTATCGCCACCCCAGTCTTCCAGGAGGCGCAGGAAATTCTCTACACCACCGCTGTAATAATCGCCGTCCGACGGAACTATCCCGGCCATGATCGCCGCGTTGATTGTCGTGTCGGTGGCCGGGCGCGCGGCGAGACTGGGATTACTGCTATTTGCGTCTTGCCAGTTGTCGGACAAAATGGTGATCGCGTCGGCAATCAGGGACGCGGGTGTACTGAAAGACGTGTTGGTTGTCGCCAGTAATGGGGCGTTGTAATGCCCCTGCACATAAAGCGGGTTTAAAGTGGCAATCGTGAGGCCGGTCGGGGGCAGCAATCGACCCTTTTTCAATCTGACGCCGGACTGAACGTTGGCCGGATTCGTTCGGAGGTCGGCGACATAAATGTTTGTCGGATAACGCGATAAAATAGTCCTCAATTGCGGTTCAAAGCGACTGACGAGCTCCTCAATGTCGATCTCGGTGAGTCTTAGCTCCTTGTTTTCCCGCAGGTTGCGCGGCAGGTTTGTGGCTCCGCCGCTGACGTAAAACACGTTCGTGTTGACAAAATTGCTGACGACGTTCCAATCCACCGGCGCAAAAGCGTTGTAAGCATTACCGGTGGCGATCACTGCTCCGTTTGTTACGATGATAATCAAATCGGCCTTGTTGTAGTAGCGTTGCTGTCCAAGCAAAGATCCGCGCAACTCAGAAGCGGGCGGGATTTCGATGATCTCGCGAAGAACTGACGGCGTGTTGGGCGCCAGCACGGTGGGAGCGTTTGTGCTGCCGATCGGCAATTTCAGCGATGCAATTTTCCAGTCCTGCGCGCCGAGGAAATTGACGTTGAACGGCGGCGTGCGGGTCACGGTGTCGTTCGGATTCGGCTGACGCAGGATCTTGTGCGCGGAGGTCACGTCTCCGGCAAACGTCACCACGGTCGGGCTGGACGGCGTGCAGTAGATGTTGGTATTGCAATGGACCCGTCCGGTCAGCGTCATGTTCTGTGACGGGTTAATCTCCATCTCGAGCGCGTAGAAGACACCGAATTCGAACAACGGAACGGAAGCGACTTGAACGTCCTGCCGCACTGCCGCGATGATATTGTTCCCCGAGGCGGCCCTGCGCGCGTTGGAAACGATCCGGTACGAGGCGGCGTAACCTCCAAACCCCGAATACTTCCAATTCAAGCTGTTGGTGTACTGCTCGTTAGAAAGCTTGGCGACATAGGTGCTGTTATTCCCGCCTAAAGGGTTCATAAACTCGTAGCCTCCCCACTCGTCTGCCCATCCCACCCACGCCAAATCCGAGCCTTCGGGGTACGCATTGCCGAAGTTGGCCAACGCGCTGTCAACGCCGGACACGCCGAGGTTTTGAAAACGACCAGACACCTGAGAGACCACCTTTTCGGTCGCCGCCTCCGCGGCGGCCAGGGTCGTGTAATACTCGTTGTAACGCTCGGTGGCTGTGCTGCTCGCACCGCTGTACCTCAGTACTCCCGTCATCAGGAGGAATCCCATCCCGATAAAAAACATGACCATCAGCAGCGAGAAACCACGATCCGTCCGGGCTGAGCCCGCAAACTCAATCCATTGCACGCGTTGCCCTGGTCTTTGCAATGTTGTCATTCGTTTCCGGATTTCCGGCGACCGTATTTTCCCGCACAATTGCCCGAATAGAGAGCCATAGAATGTGGCGCATTATTATCACAAGCGAGGCAGGTTCCAAGCCTTATAGTTGGCAGGGACAGTCACGGGGCGCATCTCAGTTTCTTGCAAGACCCGACCCGGGGTTCTCTCTTTCCCCTCAACGGGGAGAGAGTGTGAGAAAGCAGAAACCACAGACGGATGACACGAGGAGTCCTGGCGCGCGTTAGTTTGGAAAGAAGATCGGAATTTAACGCTGGCCCGCCCTCGGCTTGACCAGGGTGACGAACTCCATCCGAAAGGTGAGCCGGTCCGCTTCGTTCTCGGTTGCGACGCCCGATATGTTTGCGTCCACTGAAAGGTTGCGCAGCCGGATGAACGGCGAGCTGTTTTCCAGCTCCGCCAAAAAGATACCAAAATCGTGGTATCGGGCCGTTCCCGCGATCCAACAGGACGTTGCCTCGTACGGAAGACGGGGTGGGAACTTCAATTCGACGATTTGCGGGCGCGGGGGCTCGATGATGGAAACGTTGAAATGCTTCTCGAGCCCGCGCAAGAAACCCATGAGCCAACGGTAGGGGTCTTCGCCCTGAGCCATGTGATTCTCGTAAGAGTCGAGGACCAGGCCGCCTCGCTCGACCTCGTCGCGGTAGCTCTCGGCGAGTCGGATTCCGGAGCGCGTAACATCGGCTGCCTTTTGCAGGGCGACGATTTTATCGTCCCGATCCTTCAGTTTGGTCTCCAGGGCGAGGACCAGCGTGAACCAGATCAACGCGATCAGCCCGATCGTGCTCAAGGCCACCGCGGCCACGCGGCTGCGGGTTTCCAGCGACCAGTTATTCATCTTTGATGATCCTTTCCGCAAAAAAGCATTCGATGGTGAAGAACACAAACGTGCGGCCGGAATCCGAGGAATCCAACTGCCGCGGCTGCACGTCCCCCAGCAACACCGGCTGTTCGCGCCTGAGGTTTTCGGCAAAAAACGGGTGTGTTGAAATCGCTTCGATGAGTTTGTCAATCGACTGCGAATCGCCGTAGTTCCTGGCCTGGATGGTCAGCAGGGTTCGTTCGATGGCGTTCTGCGGCTGGTTGGTTGTCCGCGTCAGAGAGGGCGGGGTCTCGGGTGTGACGGTTTGTTCGATGCGCAGCCGGTGAAAGTGAATTTCAGGGAGGGTTGTGAATTGAAGAGCGCTCAACGTTGGCGCCCACAGCGAGCGCTCGGCCGCAAAGCGGTTCAAGCCGCGAAGGGTGCGCTCGATCTCGCCGGCGCGGCTCGTGACGGCAATCGAGTCACGCGCCTCCCGTTGAAGCCGTGGCAATTCCGCTTCGGCGTTTTTCAACCGGACATTGGCACGCCACACCTTGAGCCCCAGCCAGGCCGACCACAGGAAAACGGCCGCGACGGCCAAACTGGCGAACTGGTAGGACCGG
>DATEKZ010000480.1:0-5922 GCA_035277185.1 Verrucomicrobiia bacterium | reverse complement strand
GCGACGGGCGTTGCAACGTTTGGCCAAACAATTGGGCCGCGTGGTTCTGCCCAGTTTGGCAGAAATCCAACGTGCTTAAAATTGACCGGAGCTTGAACACTGCAAACTCACCGCCTGAATCGGAACGGTTCATGGGAAGGGGAAAACGCAACCCCGCTCTCAAGCATAAACGCATTGCTTTGCGACAGCGACAAACCTTAATCTGCGCGGACAATTCCCGATCAACCAGCAAAGCGAGCCATGCATCGGCAGATCAAAGCCCTCTCGTTCGCAGCGGTCCTGCTGTTTGCCACCGAAGTGGCGACCGCGCGCGCGCAATTCGTCATCTCCGGCAACGAAAACAAAATCG
Source organism: Verrucomicrobiia bacterium (assembly GCA_035277185.1). Lineage (GTDB taxonomy): Bacteria > Verrucomicrobiota > Verrucomicrobiia > Limisphaerales > AV2 > DATEKZ01. The sequence goes on along the minus strand of DATEKZ010000480.1, from coordinate 5,573 downwards.
ACCTCACTTCCGGCGCGGCAAAAGTGGTCGCCCCGACCGGACCCGATTCGATTTCGATTCTCGACTTCTCGGTTTTTCCGCCTTCGGTTCGTCACCTGAACGACATCGCTAATTCGGTGATTGGTCCGCCGTCCAACATCGCCATCACGCCGGACGGACGGCTCGCGCTGATCGCCAACTCGCTGAAGATTGATGCGACGAACCCGACGAATTGGGTGCCGGAATCGTTTGTGCACGTGCTGGACTTGGCCGCTTCGCCGCCGAGGATCATCGGCAAAGTCACTACCGGCCGCCAGCCTTCCGGCATTTCCATCACACACAATCGCAGGTTGGCACTTGTCGCGAACCGCGCGGACGGGACCATCTCCGTGCTCTTGCTTGGTGACACCGGCGTGGGGGAGATCCGAACCGTCAAGGTCTGCGAGCCTGCCGAAAGCGTCTCCGATGTCGCGATCAGCCCGGACGGCAAGTTCGCGCTGGCCAGCGTGCAGAAGGGCGGACACCTCGCGGTGTTAAAGATCGACGGTTTGGCAGTGACTACCACGGGCCAAAAGCTATCCACCTACGGCCAACCCTACCGTGTCGTGATCACACCTGACGGTGAGCTGGCGCTGACGGCAGGCCAAGGCTATGGAAACGGCATCGACCGCGATGCCGTCACGGTCATCGACCTCAAATCGAATCCGATGCGCACGGTGGATTACATCCCGGTCGGCCCGGTGCCCGAATCCATCGAGATCAGCCCCGACGGCAAGCTGCTGGCCGTTGTGCTGATGAACGGGTCGAATCTGGCGCCCGGCGATCCGAACCGAACGACGAAAGGCGGTCTGGTCCTGCTCGCGCGAAACGGAAAGACCTACCGGTTTGTCGAGGAACATCTCATCGGCCGCATCCCCGAAGGCGTGGCCTTCACGTCCGACGGCAAATATCTCGTCGTGCAATGCCATCCGGACCGCGAGCTTTGGATTTTTTCCGTCAAGCGCGGACGGCTCAAGGATACCGGTCATCGCATCAAGGTGCCCGGAATGCCGTCGTCGTTGCGCGCCTCACCCTGACTTCACAAAAGGCATCCCTATGAACCGACGCGATTGGATCAAAGGACTTGGCCTCGGCGCCACCGCCGGTGCGCTCGGCGTGATGACGCGCCCCGACGCGTTCGGGGCTGAAGCCGCGGCCAAACCGGTCAAGAACCTTCCACCGCTGAAGATCACCAAAGTGCGCGCGATCAAAACCGCGCCGCAGCGGGCACGGCTGGTGGTCGTGAAGGTCGAGACGAGCGAACCGGGCCTGTATGGCCTGGGCTGCGCCACGTTCAACCAACGCCCGCTCGCCGTCGTGACTGCCGTCGAGGAATATCTGGATCCGTTTGCCCGCGGCCGCGACGTGGATGACATCGAGGACATGTGGCAGAACGGCTACACGAGTTCCTACTGGCGCAACGGCCCCGTCCTCAACAATGCGCTCAGCGGACTCGATATGGCGCTTTGGGACATCAAAGGCAAACGCGCCAACATGCCCGTCTATCAGCTCATTGGCGGGAAGTGCCGCTTTGCCGTGGATTGCTACGCGCACTCCAGCGGGCGCGATATCAAGGAGCTCGAGGACAGCGTGAAGGCGAACATGGAACAAAAATTTCGTCACATTCGCATTCAACTGGGCGGCTACGGCTCGCCGCAACTTTCCAAGGCTGCCGACTTCAAAGACGCTGGCTTTGGGCTGCCGAAGGACACGCTCATGGACGCCCTGCCTTACCTCAAAGGCACGGTCAAAATGTTCGAGCACATCCGCAACACCTGCGGTGACGACATCGAACTGCTGCACGACATCCACGAACGCGTCGAACCGCGGGATGCCATCCGGCTGCTGAAGGAACTGGAGCGCTTTCGGCCGTTCTTTATCGAGGATCCTGTGGCGCCGGAAGCGAACGATTACTTCCGGCAGATTCGCGCGGCCACGACCGTGCCCATCGCGATGGGCGAGCTGTTCAACAGTCCGCACGAATGGGTGCCGTTAATCAAGGATCGGCTGATTGACTTCATTCGCGTGCATCTGTCGCAGACCGGCGGCTTCACCGTCGCGCGCAAGATCGCCACCCTGGCCGAGTGGTTCAACGTGCGTTCGGCCTGGCACGGACCGGGCGACTGCTCGCCGGTCGGACACGCGGCGAACGTCCATCTGGATCTGGCGATTCCAAATTTCGGAATTCAGGAGAGCATCCGCTTCAACGAGGCTTCGCAGGAGGTTTTCCCCGGCTGTCCCACGATCAAGAACGGCTACTTCTATGTCACCGAGGCGCCGGGCTGGGGCGTGGACATCAACGAAGCCGCGGCGAAGAAGTATCCCTTTCCGGAACATCCGGGGCACTGGGAACCGGTGCGGCGGCGGGATGGCACCGCGGTGAGGCCCTGACGAACGCCAAAGATGAGGAGGAGAGGCAGCAAGTTTTTTGGACGACGACGCAACATCTTCCTGCTGGTCACTCTGATCTTCGGCGCGGTCGGGCCGGGAGCCGGCTGCCAGAAACAAAATCGTAGCGACGCGAGTTATCCGAACCGCTCCATCAACCTCATCGTCCCGTGGGCTGCCGGCGGCGGCACGGATCGTGTCGCGAGATTCGTAGCCGGCGCCCTTCAGCGTCGCCTCAGCCAGCCGGTGATTGTCATCAACCGCACCGGCGGCAGCGGCGCGGTCGGACATTCGGCAGGCGCGCTCGCAGCGCCCGATGGCCATACCCTGACGATGGCCACGTTCGAGCTGAGCACGATGCACTCGATGGGTATCTCGAAGCTGACCTGGGAGGATTTTACTCCGGTGGCGCAGCTCAACGGCGATGCCGCGGCCATCCTGGTGCGTCAGGACGCACCTTGGAAGAACCTCGCCGAGCTGCATGACGTAATCCGCAAAGAACCGGGCAGACTCAAAATGTCCGGAACCGCGACCGGTGGCGCGTGGGACCTCGCGCGGTCGGGCTTGTTGATTGCCGCGGGGATTCCGACGACGAGCGTCATCTGGGCGCCCACCCAAGGCTCGGCCCCGGCGCTGGTCGAGTTACTCGGCGGTCACGTGGACGTGGTTTGTTGCAGCGTTCCTGAAGCGGCTTCGCAGATCGAAGGAGGCCAGGTGCGGGTGCTGGCCGTGCTCGGACCGGAACGGCTCGCGGATTTTCCCGACCATCCCACGGCGCGTGAGCAGGGAGTGGCGTATGATGCGGTCGGATGGCGCGGCATCATGCTCCCCAAAGGGGCGCCACCTCAAATTGCGCAACTGCTGAATGAAAAGCTCGCAGAGATCGCCGCGTCCGACGAATTCCGGCAGTTCATGAAGAAGAACGGTTTCGCGGTGATGGTCCGCGGCCCCGAACAATTCGCGGCGTTTCTGCGAGCCGAGCACGCCCGATGGCGTGACGTCATCAGAAACGCTGGATACGAAACACTCGGTCAGAACCATGATCCCGGGCCGCGCGCGATGCCGTTGGCCCTCACCCTCCTGATCGTCGTGGCGATTCTCGCCGAGTCCCTCCGCTCGCGTCGCTCCCGATTTGAGGACCGCACCCGCTCATCCGTCCTTGGGTCACCCTTTGAACCCCTGAACCCCCTCACCCGTCCTTCGGACACCCTCTCCCCCACGGGGGGAGAGGGACGGGGTGAGGGGGCTTCTCGGCCACAAGACAGGTTCGTGGTGATGGGGGGCGCCACGATACCAGTGGAACCTGGCGGAACACGACTCTCCGCTGATGCCTTATTCCTGCTGGTCGCGCTGGTGACCTATCTGATCGCCATGCGCTGGATCGGTTTTTCCGGAAGTACCTTCGTCTTCGCGCTGGCCGTGATGCGGCGGCTCGGCACGAAGTGGTGGCTGGCTGGAGTTGGCTCGGCGGTAATCGTGGTCGCCATTCATCTCCTGTTTGTCACACTATTCAAGGTGCAGTTGCCATGACGCCGCTGGGAGCGGAAACCCGAATGCCGAATTCCCGAAATCCGAAACAGCGCCGAAGGAAGATGCAGGAAAGCAGATGCGCTGATCAGACAGAGCCGTTGAGAGTCATTCCTGACATCGCTTTCGAACTTCGGATTTCTTTCGGGTTTCGGATTTCGGATTTCGGATTTCTACCGCGATGGACATCCTGCTGAGCCTCCTTCAACCCGATGTGCTCCTTCCGTGGCTGCTCGGGATGGCGTTCGGCATTTTCGTCGGAGCCACGCCCGGACTGACGGCGACGATGGCGGTGGCGTTGATCGTGCCGTTCACGTTTTATCTGCCCAACCCGAACACGGGTCTCGCGCTCATCCTTGGCATCAGTTTCTCGGCCATCTTCGCGGGCGACATCCCGTCGGTTTATCTCCGCATCCCCGGCACTCCGGCCTCAGCCGCCGGAACTCTGGACGGGCACGAGATGGCGAAACAGGGCCGTGGCAGACTGGCGTTGATGCTCGACCTCTGCTGTTCCTGCCTTGGTGGCTTGATCGGTGTGGCACTGCTCATCCTCGTGGCCCCTCAACTGGCGCGGTTCGCACTTCGTTTCAGCAATTTCGAATACTTCTGGCTCGGAGTCGCGGGCCTCGGCATCGCCGCGGTCGTCACGCAAGGCCCGCCGTTGCGCGGTGTCATCGCGGCCCTTCTCGGCATGCTGCTCTCCACAGTCGGCATCGACCGCGTGAGTGGCACCCCGCGGTTCACGTTCGGCCAGCCGGAGCTGACAGGGGGGATTGACTTCATCGCCGTGATGATCGGCCTGTTCGGTCTTTCGGAAGTCCTGCGGAACCTGCGACGTCGCACCTCGCTCGCCGCCTCCGCCACCAGGGACACATATGGTGCGCGGCCCCTGGAGGTTTTGCTGACGATGTGGAAACACAAGCTCACGCTGTTGAAGTCCTCGCTCCTGGGCACATTCGTGGGGGCGCTGCCCGGTGCGGGGGCCGATATCGCGGCGTGGGCCGCTTACGGACTGGCCCAACGAACCTCGCGCACTCCGAAGGCCTTCGGCACGGGCTGCACCGAAGGCGTGGTCGCGCCCACCACGGCGAACAACGCGGCGGTCGCCGGCGCGTGGATTCCGGCGCTGGTATTCGGCATTCCCGGCGACTCCGTCACCGCCATCGCCCTTGGCGCGCTGCTGATGTATAACATCAAACCCGGTCCACTGATCTTCGAGCAGAACGGCACGCAGATTCAGTCGATCTTCATGATCGCAGTGATAACGCAATTCCTCCTGTTGCCTGCCGGCTGGTTCGGCATTCGAGCTTTCGGCGGAATCCTGCGCCTGCCGCGCTCCGTCGTGATGACGGCCGTCGTGGTGTTCTCGGTGGTCGGCGCGTTCTCGCTGCGCAACGATCTCTTCGATGTCTGGGTGATGGTCGCCGCGGGTGTGGCCGGCTACTTCCTGGAAGTGCGACGGGTGCCGCTCGCGCCGTTAATCCTCGGCTTGATCCTCGGCCCGATGGTTGAGGAGCATCTTCGCTCCGGCCTCATCAAGACGAGCGGCGATCTGACGCCGTTTTTCACGCGGCCGATCTGTTTCGCGTTTGTGCTGCTGTTGTTGGTGTCATTCCTGGGACCCTCGATTGTCCGTTGGA
>DATEKZ010000479.1:0-3662 GCA_035277185.1 Verrucomicrobiia bacterium | reverse complement strand
GAAGGTCTGCCTGGGCTTTTTCCAGAGCGGCCTCTTTAGCCTTGCGGGCCGCGCGATACTTCTCCAGAGCGGCCTTGATCTGGTCGGAAGGGGCGTTGTTCCGGACCGCATTCTGCAACGCTTCCAGTTCAGGACTGGGAGTGCCCAATCCGCCGAATCCACCACGACGTCCGCCGCCACCACCACCAGCGGCGTTGTCTGCACCTCCTCCTCCTCCTCGGCCGCCGCCTCCCCCAAATCCACCGCGGCTCCGGAAACCAATCACTGCGGATTGCGCGTCGAAAACCTTCTGGACACGATCCTGGATGGCTTTCCACTCGGCCTCGTCCTTTACGCCCATCTGCTCCTGAATTCTTTCAAGCCTCTGTTGTTGGAACTGAGCGGGGTCAAAGTTGCCTCGCCCTTGCCCCTGCCCCTGGCGCTGGGGTTGATCTTGTGCGGTAAGTTGACCTGTGCCGACCCAGAGCAATGTGGCAACGCTGGCCAGTGCCAGTGTTTGGTTTAGTGTCTTCATAGTAATGTCCGACTGTAGTTTTGTTGTGGTTTCGTCCAACACCGAATGGCACATCCGCGCCGCTTGAGTGTTGTGCCTTCCATCCTCTTGCAGATCACGTGCCAGAACCCGAAATGGCTGATTCCCCCAGTCCCCGCCCCATAGGAGTGCAGCAATTGCGCAATCGGGACCCTTCCCGCGCAGAAATTGCACGGTCGCCCATAATTCCGCTGAAGCGGTTCCTGCCCAACAAGGCGCGCTCATTGGGTCCTCGTTCGACAGACTCGCGCCGGCGTTGGGAAGTATTCTAACGGCGACATCGCTCAAGTGATCCTTATCGCCAGTCACCCCTCGCCGTACGTCCCGGGGGTTCGACCGGAGAGGAGATCGTTACAAGGTTGGACCGTTGACTCTCCGCCATTCGGCGCGACGTTTACAGCAAGGTGATTAAAATGAAAGCGATCATGATTGTTGGATTGCTGGCGCTGGCGATCGAAATGTCGGCAGCAGAAGACCAGAAGAGTGAAGCTTCGAAGGAAAGCTTTTACACCGTGCCTGCGCGGACGCGCGCCGCCGGTCTTGCGCTCCGCGATGAAGCACGCAACGAGATCGTCCTGAAGCGGGTGACACTGAAGGGACCGATGATTGCGCTGGTGAAGAACGAAGGACGATTGCAGACGTTCAATCCCTTTACGCCGGCGAAAGGCGGATCAGACCCCGAGGATTTCAGGAACGATCCCTATCTCGGCCGGCCGCGAGGGATTGTATTGTTCTCCATCGGGTTCTAGCCGCCATGTAGAACGTTCCCGACTTCAAACTCGCGTTCACCCTTTCTCCTTTCCATCATCCCACCGAAAACTGTTTCAAGGTGGGTTCGTGAAACATCCGGTGTTCCGTTTCCCTGAAGTGTTGGATGTCCGCCGCGGAGACGGGCATGGTCGCCCCATTCTGTTGGGAAACGATGGCGCCGAGCATGTTGCCCAGGAGGCAGCAATCCGCCAGCGGTTTCCCTTGCAGGTATTCATGGACAAAGCCTGCGGAAAAGGCATCGCCGGACCCGCACGTGTCCGCCAGTTGGACCTGGTAGCCGGGGACGTACACGCGGGTTCCATCCACCGTGGCGGCGAATGCGCCATGTTCTCCCATGGTGACCAGACAGCACTTGAGCGATCGTTGCTCCGTGATTTCGGCGCAGAAATCCGGAAGCGACGAAATTGAGATCTCGAACAACTCCGCCAGGTAGTGAGCCTCCTGAAGGTTCATCTTCAGGATGTCCGCCTTGGCGAGCGAGTTCACGATCGTCTCGAGCGCGTAGCAGTCCTTGCGGAGATTGATGTCGAAAAACTTGAGCGCGTTGCCCGCGAGGTCGAGCAGCCGGTGCAACGTCCGCCGCGACTTTTCGGCGCGTTGCGCCACGGTGCCGAAGCAAAAACAATCCACCCTGCCGGCCAGTTCCATGAGTTCATAACTGAGGTCCAGGAAGTCATAGGCGGCGTCCGGAACGATATGGTAGTCCGGATTACGGTTCTCGTCGAACTTCACTTCGACCGTGCCCGTGAGATGTTGCTCGTCGCGCTGGATATAGGAAGTTTCCATCCCGAGCGCGGCGATCTGTTCCACGGCCTTCCGTCCGTGGTCGTCGCGTCCAAGACGCGTCACGATGATCCCGCAATCGCCGAGCGCGGTGGCACGGTATGAAAAGTTGAACGGCGCGCCGCCCAGGGCCGGTCCGGAAGGAAGCAAATCCCAAAGCGTTTCGCCAAAGGCCAGGATGTTTTTTCGCACGGACATTTTCGTGCGACCACTTTCCGGTCCGCAATTGAATTTGGCAACCCTCATGTCGTCGTCGGTCTCCCGGCGGGCAGCACGAGGCTTCGGTGGAGGTGGCGCGGCCCCGCGCCGCAACCGGCGGGGAGCGCGGGCATTCTGCCCGCGGCGGCGTCGCTATTCAGATTCGTTTGAATTTGTTTCCAGCCTTTGGGTCGGTTGACCGCGCCGGAGTTCACGTTCCCGCAACCAGGCGAAGATCACCGGCGTGACAATGAGGATGTGAACCAGGCTGCTCACCATCCCGCCAATGACTGGCGTAGCCAGCGGCTTCATCACCTCGGCGCCGGTGCGCGTGCTCCACATGATCGGCAGCAGGCTCGCCACGATGGTCGCCACCGTCATGACTTTCGGCCGCAGGCGCAGGCGCGCGCCGTCTTTGATGGCTTGAATCAGGTCGTCGCGGTCGAAAGCGGCGCCGCGTTCGGCTTGTTTCTTTTTCACCATCTCCTCGAGGTAAACGACCATCACCACGCCGGTCTGGATCGCCGTGCCGAACAGCGCGATGTACCCAACCCAGACAGCGACGCTGAAGTTGTAGCCGAGCAGGTATTGCAGAAAGACACCGCCCGTGAGCGCAAAGGGCACCGCGAGGATGACGTGCGCGGCTTCTTTGGCCGAGTGATAGACGACATAAAGGAGGAGAAAAATGATCAGCATCGTAGTTGGCAGGATAAAGCGCAGGGTTCGCCCGGCCCGGAGCAGATTCTCGTACTCGCCGGAATACTCCACCGTTACGCCCGGCGGCAGCCCGGGCACAATCTCGCGATCAATCCTCTCCTTGACCTCGCCGACGAAGCCGCCGAGATCGCGGTCCTGCACGTTGGCCTGGACGAAGACGCGAAGGCGGCCATTCTCGCTGGCAATCTCGCTCGGGCCGGTGTCGCGATGGATCTTCGCGACCTGGCCGAGGGGAATGAATTTTCCCGAAGGCGTGGCCACCAACACGTCGCCGAGCCGTTCGATGTCGTCGCGTTCGTCGCGCTGCAACCGGACCTGAATGGGATACCGCTCCCGTCCCTCGATCGTCGTCGTGACGTTCCTGCCACCAAGGCCGGCTTCGACGACGTCGAGCACATTTTGCGCGCGCAAGCCGTAACGGGCCATCGCCACGCGGTCCACTTCCACTTCGAGGTAAGGTTTGCCCTGGACGCGTGACGGCGCGACACCCACCGCGCCGGGGACTTGCCGGACCACGCGCTCAACGTCGAACGCGAGACGCTGAAGTTCGTCGAGATTGTCACCGAGAATTTTGACGCCGAGTTGAGCTCGAATGCCGGTGCTGATCATCAGAATGCGGTTTTCGATGGGTTGGAGGAAGCCGGGCACATAACCGGGCACG
>DATEKZ010000478.1:0-2029 GCA_035277185.1 Verrucomicrobiia bacterium | reverse complement strand
TGAGGGGAAAGCAACCCACCCACGTGCAGGCCGGCAACAAAGTACAAAGTACTATGCCCCGCGCGACGAGTTCCACCACCCATTATGATGAAACGCTGCACTGAGATGCGCCACCGCAGCCCACGAACTTCTGAATTCGCTCGGCCCGTACACAATCACCTCGATTCGCTGTCGCGCGACAATCGGGTTGCTGATATTACCTGCCCGATGAGATTGATCGTATGCTTTGCGTTGCTCTTCCTCGAAGAGTTCGTGAGACCGGCCCACGCGGAGACGTACGATTTGCTTATCCGCGGCGGACGCGTGGTCGATGGCAATGGCAGCCCCGCTTACTTCGCCGACGTAGCCGTCAAGGACGGGCGTATCCTCGCGATCGGCAAACTCAAAGGCGAGGCCGCGGCAACGATCGATGCCAAAGGGCTCATCGTCGCGCCCGGATTTATTGACGTCCACACGCACGCGGAAGACATCGATGACCGGCCTCTGGGGGAGAACTTCGTGCGGATGGGTGTCACGACGCTGGTTCTTGGCAATTGCGGCGGATCGGCGCTCAACGTGGCCGAGTTTTTCCAGAAACTTGAACGCACGGGCGTCTCGCCGAACGTCGCCACGCTGATCGGGCACAACACCGTCCGTTCGCGCGTCATGGGCGGCTCCTTCATGCGCCCGCCGACGGATGAGGAACTGGAGAAGATGAAATCACTGGTTGAACAGGCGATGAAGGACGGGGCGCTGGGCCTTTCGACCGGGTTGATCTATTTGCCCGGCACGTTCGCAAAGACGGAGGAAATCATCACCCTCGCCAAAGTCGCCTCGGCCAGTGACGGCATCTACGTCAGCCACATGCGCGACGAAGGGCCGGAGATTTTCGACGCCCTGAACGAATTGTTCCGCATCGCGCGGGAGGCTGGATTGCGCGCCCACGTGTCGCACATCAAACTCTCCGGCAATGCATCCTGGGGCCGCGCCGCGGAAGTCATCGCTGCCATTGAACAAGCGCGAACGGACGGGCTCGACATTACTCAGGACCAATACGCCTACACGGCATCCAGCACCGGCATCAGCCAGCTCATCCCGGAAACCGCCCGCGAAGGTGGCAGGGAAAAATTCCTGGAACGACTCTCGGACCCGCAGCAGAAGGCAAAGATCATGGAGGACATGAAGGCGAAGTTGAAACGCGCCAGACGCGACGATTACACTTACGCGCAAATCGCGGATTACGACAAGGACCCTTCGCTGAACGGGAAGAACGTGGTCGAGGCCGCCAGACTCAAGCGGGGTTCGGATTCGCTCGACGATCAGATCGAACTGATCCTCGATATTCAGAAAAACGGCGGAGCGTCGGGCGTCTTCTTTGGGATCAATGAAGAAGACCTTCGAGTTTTTATGCAGCACCCGAATACAATCTTCGCTTCCGACAGCGGCGTCAGAAAATTCCGGGAAGGCGTCCCCCACCCTCGCGGCTACGGCAACAACGCCCGCATTCTGTCGCGGTACGTCCGTGAGCTGAAAGTGCTGCGCCTGGAAGAAGCCGTGCGCAGGATGACGTCCCTGCCGGCCACGACATTCCGCATCAGGAACCGCGGCCTGCTTCGAGAAGGGGCCTGGGCGGACGTTGTCGTGTTCGATCCGACGAAAGTGCGGGAGGAGGCAACCTTCACCGACCCCCATCACTATGCGACCGGGTTTGCCGCGGTGCTGGTGAACGGTGTGGTGGTTGCGAAAGACGACCGACATACCGGTGCTCGGCCGGGCAAAATGTTACGCCACACCTCTGCCACGGCCAGCCATTAAACACAGCGACTCGCAAGAGCGGCTGACTCACTATTCGTAAGTCAAAACCACGTTGCCGCCGCTGATTTGAATCGCCTTGATCGACAACGCCGTCGGCCCGCGCAGCCTGTAGAATCGTTGATTCCCTGATCGCGCGACCGTGATTGTCTTCGCCACGGTGTCTACCGTCGCGCTACTGTCCGTCGCAAATCCGCCCGCAACCAACGCGGCCGCGGACTCCAGAAGAATGGCCGGA
>DATEKZ010000477.1:0-2810 GCA_035277185.1 Verrucomicrobiia bacterium | reverse complement strand
GAAAACATCCGCGGCTGAGGTCAAAGGATCGCATTTGATGTGTGGATGCTGGTCCCCGAGGGTTCAGTTCCTCTCGAGTGCAAACACGCAGTCAGTCATTCGTGTCACCCGTATCGGGTGTTTGCCGAACCGGCACGGTGAGCAGCGAGAGGAATGATCCCAAATCAACGAGCAGCGCCCCGAGCCTGGACTAATGCGGTGATGATAGCCACCGACTGACCCGGCGCAGCGGCGACGACGGCAGCACGAACATCCCTCTCGCTGACACGCGGCGATTTAATGGCCGCAACGGCAATGGCGGGAGCCGAATTGGGCAATTCGGTCGCCGCGGCGGCGGCTACCGATGGCGCGGTCGAAGGTTCCCGAACGGCGACAGCGGTCACCGCAGCCGGAGTACCTGGCGGACTCACTTTGGCGACGGCGTGTCCGACGGCGGCGGCTACCGCGACCTTTTCCCTGGCGGGAGCGCCGGCTACAAGCTGGGCGCATTTCGCGGCCAGTTCGGCTGGAGGCGCCTTGGCCAGAATGTCCTTCGCAGCGGCGATCTGATCGGCCGACTGGCCGAAGGAGGAAAGGCAAGTGCAACAAAACGCGAGCGGCAGCAGACGAATCCATTTCGTTTTCATCGGTCGTGACGGTTTATTGTTCAAAATAGTCCCTCGATCGCGCGTAACGCAGTGAAGTTCGTGCTCACTCTTACCAGAGAAACGGTTTCGCTGTCACTCTCAAAATAAAATCTACCTGCCTTGGCATTGAGCCGACGTCTGGTTGTTCCTTTCGACCGTTCCTTGACCGTGGTGGTCAATGAGGCTACACCAGAAACAAATCATATCCGGTTCATGAAAACCGGGAAACCCATCATGGTCACGAAAACGATTATCAAACCGGCCAGGTCGGCACCGGCGCTGGGACCTTACAACCACGGCGTGCGCGTGGGCGACCTGCTTTTTTGCGCCGGGCAGATTCCGATCGACCCGCAACATCCGAACGGCCCAATCTCCGGGGACATCAAAGCGCAGACCGAGCGGGTGCTGGAAAACATCAAACTGATCCTCGAAGACCAGAAACTGAGCTTTACGAACGTCGTCAAGAGCACCGTGTTTATGACCAACCTGGGCGATTTTGCGGCCATGAACGAAGTGTATGCCAGGTATTTCGCGGCGGATTTTCCCGCCCGATCCACCGTTCAAGTCGCGGCGCTTCCGCGCGGCGCGAGCGTGGAGATTGAGATCGTCGCCCACTACTAGTTTGGGACCCATCAAATCGTATTTTAGCGACCGCAAATCGTAACCATCATGTCCGTGGGACTCCAATTGATCATCGCCGGCCTGCTGGGCGTCGCTCTGGGCTTTCTTGCAGGCTGGGTCTATGGCCGCACGCGCCAGCGCGCACCGGAGGATGGGCGCCTGGAAGACGAACTTCGACAACAGGTCGCGCAACGCGAGGTGGAGCTGAAACACTTGCGCGGCCAATTCGCCGAAGCGGCCAGCGCCCGCGCTGGAGCAGAAGCGAGTCGTGTCGCAGCCGAGAAGCTCGTCGCCGAACAGCGTGAGTTACAAACGAAGGCATTGGCGGATCTTCGCGACAGCTTCAAGGCGTTGAGCGCTGATACCCTCAAACAGACCGCGCCGGAATTCCTGCGACTGGCCGAACAGTCCTTCGGAAAACTTCAGGAGTCCGCGAAAGGCGACATCAAGGGACTGGTCGAACCACTCAAACAACAATTGGAAACCTACCAGAAACGATTGCACGACGCCGAAACCACGCAGGCCGATACGTTCGGGAGAGTGAAGGAGCAAATGGAGAAGCTGGCTTTATCCAACCAGACGCTGGCCGGTGAAACCCAACAGTTCCGCATGGTGCTGCGGTCGAACCAGGCCCGCGGCCGCTGGGGCGAGGAAACGTTGCGTCGCATCGTGGAAGCTGCCGGCATGAGCCCGCATTGCGATTTCACCGAGCAGAAGAAGGAAGGCGATGGACAACCGGATCTGGTCGTCCGCCTGCCGGGCGAACGGGTCATCATCGTGGACGCGAAGGTGCCGGACCTCGACTTTCTCAACGCACTGGAAACCGCCGACCCGATGAAGCGCGCGGAGGCACTGGGGGTGCATGCGGCGAAGTTGAAAGAGACGATCAAAGGGCTGGCGGCCCGCGATTATCCGAGCCAGTTTTCGAATGCATTGGATTACGTGATCCTGTTCGTGCCTGCCGAATCGCTCTTCAGCGCCGCCCTGGAAGGCGATCACGATTTGATTGTCTGGGCGGCGGAAAAGCGTATCCTACTGGCGACGCCTGCATCCTTCATTGCGCTGCTACGCTCCGTTGCAGTCAGTTGGCAGCAACACGCACAAACCGAGAACGCCAAGGCCATCGCCGAAGCCGCAGAGGAACTCTTCCATCGCGTCACGAAGTTCGCCGAGCATTTCGAGCGAATCGGGGAAGGGCTTCAAAAGGCCAATCATGCGTTCAACGACGCGGTGGGCAGTTACGAACGGATGGTCCGGCCGAGCGGCGAACGAATCGTGAGGCTTGGAGGAGCCAGCGCAACGAAGCAATTGCCGGAGATTCAACCCATCGAGGGAGCCCTGAGGCTGTCGGAAGGCAACTGACCGCAAATCGTCGGTCGCTCCCGCGATCGGCGAGACGTAAAAAAAAAGCCGAAACTTTCGTTTCGGCTTCAAGGAAAAACCGGCGGCTACCTACTCTCGCGCAAGCTATACAGGCACTACCATCGGCAACGCTGTGTTTGACGGCCGAGTTCGGGATGGGATCGGGTCGGACCACAGCTTCATAGCCACCAAGAAAACTGT
>DATEKZ010000476.1:0-3945 GCA_035277185.1 Verrucomicrobiia bacterium | reverse complement strand
ATCACCACGGATTACGCGGACGTCACGGATGGGAAAATCAGATCCGCGCAATCCTGTAACCCTCCGGTCAAAAGGAGAAAAATCAAACGCGGAGGATGAGCAGGATCATTTCGCTGTGCGGAAACGCGACGGTCTGTTAAGAGTCGCGCTGTCATCATGATGGCTCTCCTTCAGGTCAACGGACTCTGCAAAGCCTTTGGCGCCGTTCGTGCCGTCGAGCAGGTTGATTTCAAAGTGCAGCAGGGGGAGATCTACGGCCTGCTCGGTCCCAACGGCGCTGGCAAGACGACCACGATTTCGATGATCTCGGGTCTGCTGCGACCGGATGCGGGAAAGGTTGCCGTGGATGGCGCCGACTTCTGGAGCGATCCGGCGCGGGCGCAACGGATCATGGGCGTGGTGCCCCAGGAGATCGCGCTCTACGAAGAGTTGTCGGGCCGGGAGAACCTCGAATTCTGGGGACGCCTCGCCGGCTTGGCCGCGGCGGAGGCGCGCCGGCGCGCGGGGGAAGTGTTGGAAGCGTTGTCGCTGGCGGATCGCGCGAAAGAGCCTGTGAAGAACTATTCCGGGGGGATGAAGCGGCGCATCAACATCGGTTGCGCCCTGATGCATCGGCCGAAACTGTTGTTGCTGGACGAACCGACCGTCGGCATCGATCCGCAGGCGCGCCTGAACATTCTCGAGTTCGTGAAGAAACTCTGCGCCGATGGCACGGCGATTCTTTATACGACGCATTACCTGGAGGAAGCCGAGACGCTGTGTCACCGCATTGGCATCATCGATCACGGCAGGCTGCTGGCCGAGGGGACGCTCAGTGAATTGCAGAAGCGCCTTGGCGGCGACCAACTGTTTGTGCTGGAGGGCGATTTGAAAGGGGCGAATCCGGAGGACTGGCCGCGGTTCCTGGAGCGGTTCCGCGTCATCCAGAAATCGGACCACCAATTGTCCGTGGCGTCGCACAACGCACGGCATCCGTCAGAATGCCTGAAGGATTTGCTCGATCTGCCGGTCAAGGTGGAGAACGTCACGTTGAAGCGGCCGAGCCTGAACGACGTGTTCCTGCAGCTTACCGGCCGGCAACTGCGGGAATGACATGCTCTGGAACCTGTTGATCAAAGACCTGCACCGGGCACGACGCAATCCGTGGCCGAATCTGCTCAACCTCGCCCTGCCTCTTTGCATCACGGGGCTGATCGGTTTGGTTTTCGGGCCTTCCTCGAAAGGCGGCGGGATGGGCCAGATCAAACTCGCGGTGGTGGACGAAGACGATTCGGTCTTCAGCAGTTTCCTCCGCGGCGCGATGAACCAGGGAGAGGCCAAAAAATATCTCGACCTCCGTTTCCTGGAGAAGGAATCCGCGCTGGCGCAGATCGATGACGACAAAGTCAGCGCCGTGCTGATTATTCCGGCGGGCTTCACGCAAGGCTATCTGAAGAACAGCGGCGCCGTGGAGTTCGAGCTGGTCAAGAATCCGGCGCAATCGTTTTACCCGGCCATCGTGGAGGAATTCATGCGCGTGGTGGTGACGGCGCTCAACGCCGTCTCGCGGAATTTGCGCGGCGATTTTCCGCAGTGGCTGGAGGTTCTGGAAAAAGAGGGGCGCCCGGATGTGCGGACGATTGCGCGCCTGACCGAGCGTCTGGGAGAGAAGTTCGACCGGCTTGATGGGTTTCTGTTCCCGCCTCTGGTGGGATATGAAAAGGAAACCCGCACCAAGGAGAAGGATTCTGGCGTGGCGGTAAACGTCTTCGGATATCTGCTCCCCGGTCTCGCGGCCATGTTCATCCTGTTCCTCGCTGACAATTCCGTGCGCGACCTCTATCGCGAAATCCGGCTGAAGACCTTCGATCGCTTCCGGACACTGCATCACCGGGTGCTGCCGATGATCTCTTCAAAGGTGGTCCTGTCCATGACGGTTGTAATCCTGGGCAGCGTGATCCTGTTTCTCTGTGGCGGCTGGATCTTTCGGATCGAATGGAATCGGCCCATACCGATGGCGCTTTTGATTCTCGCGTACGGACTTTTCGCCTCCGGTTTCATGGCTTTGTTGGCGGCCCTGGCACGGAGCGAACGCCGCGCCGACGTGCTCAACGGTGTCATTGTCCTTTTCCTGTCGTTCCTGGGCGGAAGTTTCTTTCCCGCGCGTCAGTTGCCGCCTTTCCTGCGCGACCACGTGTGTCCGATGATGCCGAACTACTGGTTCATCGAAAGCCTGCGCGGTTTGCAATCGGGAAGCGGCGACGTGGTTTGGACCGTCAGCGCGCTGAAACTCGCCATCGTCGGCGCGGTGTTGGTCCTGGTGGCGGCGACCCTTTTCCAACGAGCGCTGGCGAAGGGGGCGCGGGCATGAAGCAGATTTTTGAAATCGGCCACAATGACATCCGGCTCTTTCTCAGGAGCAAGGCCGGGTACGCGTGGTTATTTGTGGTGCCGTTCGTCTTTGTTTACTTCATGGGCGTTGCCTTCCGAGGCGGCGGCGGCGATCCCGCCAATCCGCGTCCGGCTGTGTTGCTGGAAAATCTCGACACGAATTTCCTGGGAGCCGCGCTGGTGACCGAACTCGACGCGCAGGGAATGCGTTTGATCGGCCAGGAGAAGCGACACGAAGCCGAGCGCGGCATCCGGATTCCGGCGGACTTCACGGAGAGGGTTCTTGGCAGGAAGCAAACAAAAGTCGCCTTTTTTGAGCTTGAAGGCTCGGGTGCGGAAGCGGCCTTCCTGGTCGAGTTGCGCCTGCTGCGCGCGATCGTGGCCATGAACTCGCATCTCATCGAGCTGGCGGCGAGCAGCGATTCCGCGAATCCAATCGATGAGGCCGGCCTCCAAAGGACCCTGGCGACCCCCAATCCTGTTGCGCTCAATGCGCGCTTCGCGGGACGGGACCCGATTCCGTCCGGCTACAACCAGTCATTGCCCGGAACGCTGGTGATGTTTCTGATGATGAATCTGCTGATCTTCGGCGGGGCGAGCATCGCCGGAGAGCGAACGAACGGGGTGATGCGGCGATTGGCTGTGTACCCGATCCGAAAGTGGGAACTCGTGCTTGGAAAAGTTTACGGGCGATTTCTTCTGGGTTGTGTCCAGATCGTTTTCGTGCTGCTCCTGGGCCGGTTTGTGTTTGGCGTGAACATCGGTCACAACATTGGCGGCCTGCTGTTGACGCTTGGTCTGTACGCGTGGGTGGCCGCGTCCCTTGGCGTGCTGATTGGTTCACTGGTGGTGAACGAGGACAAGGTGGTGGGTCTGTGCGTCCTGGCCAGCATGGTGATGGCGGCGATGGGCGGTTGCTGGTGGCCAATGGAGATCGTGCCGGAGACAATGAAGATCATCGGACATTTGTTCCCCACTGCCTGGGCGATGGACTCGTTGCACCGACTCATCAGTTTCGGAGGCGGACTGGAAACGGTGTTGGCTCCGCTGGGTGTTCTCGCGTTGTTTGCCGTGGTGGCGAACGCGGGAGCGGCGAAAGCGCTCCGATTTTGAACTGGCGACAGAAACTCTACTGTCCTGATTCCGGCCCTGGCTTTCATGAGGAATCTCCCAACCTGCGTCGGCCCTGTGGATCATGAGGAATTCAGAAAATCGACCGAGAAGAATACGGGCCGTCGGGCTTGCCGCACTCTGGCTCGCGACCAGCGCCTCTGCGGCTGATTTCACGGGAGCCGCGCCAACGAACGTCTGGCAGGCGGCCCACGACGTCGCGCCCCTGAGTGCTTCTTCGGATGGGCTGGTAATCAGGATCACTGGTCCTGATCCCCACATTATCCACCAACCGATCGGGCATGGATCAGGAAAGCCGCTGTTCTTGCGAATGCGGCTGCGTTCTGAAGCGGGCGGCACCGCGCAGGTCTTTTTCTTCAATGAGCAACCGACCGAGGACGCGTCGCAGAAGTTCGAGGTTCCCGCAGGCGAATGGCACGAAGCGGCGCTGGCACTGCCGCCGCT
>DATEKZ010000475.1:0-2075 GCA_035277185.1 Verrucomicrobiia bacterium | reverse complement strand
TCATAAACGTCATGGATGAAAAGCCGATTCGCCGCGGACGCATCAATGTTGCAACTGCGGGGCGTTTGGACGTTTGCTTCCCCCTCACCCCGGCCCTCTCCCTTGGGGAGAGGGAGAATCGTTCGCCAGCTTTCGACAAATCGGAGCGCGCGGATTTGCCGGACCATCCTCGGAAAACCAACCACCATGCGATTTGCTATCCCCTCTCCCCAAGGGAGAGGGTCAGGGTGAGGGGGAACGCGGTGTGCCGATTCGAAAACCATTATCTGGGACCCGATGTCTGGCTGGAAGCTCGCGCCATTCCGCTTTTTTCTTTTCCAACCCGTTCCTTCTCCTCATGCTGACCGCATGGAACTGCTTTCCGCCGAGGAGATCCTGCGCGCCGTGCAGTGTGCGCTGACGGAAGATGTCGGCGGCGGTGATATCACGACATTGGCAACCGTTCCGGAGTCGGCGCGCTCCAAAGCGGTCATGATCGCGCGGGAGCCGCTGGTCGTCGCCGGATTGCCGGTTGCCGAGGCGGTCTTCCGCGAACTCTCGGACGCGGTCGAGATCGTCTTAACGTCGAAGGACGGCGAGCGCCTCAAGGCCGGCCAACCCCTGTTGCAAGTGAGCGGCCCGGCTCAACCCATCCTGACCGCCGAACGCGTGGCGCTGAATTTCATCCAGCGGCTCGCGGGCATTGCCACGTTCACCAGCCAGTTTGTGGATGCGGTCGGCGGGACGCGCGCAAAAATTCTCGATACCCGCAAGACCACTCCCGGCCTGCGTCGCCTGGAGAAGTACGCCGTCGCTTGCGGCGGCGGGCACAATCATCGCATCGGCCTGTACGACAACGTGCTGATCAAGGACAACCATCTCGCCGCGCTGCGGGATGAAAAGCCGAATGCGGTCGCCGCGGCGGTGAGACGCGCGCGCGATAAGTGCGCCGGCCACCGGGTCGAGGTCGAGGCCGACACACTCGAGCAGGTCGAGCAGGCGTTGGAAGCCGGCGCGGACGTCATCCTGCTCGACAACATGAATCTGGTTCAGCTGCGCGTGGCCGTGCAACAGGCCAAAGGACGGGCCGACACTGAAGCCAGTGGCGGGGTCAACCTCGCCAACGTCCGACAGATCGCCGAGACCGGCGTCGATTATATCTCGGTCGGCGCCATCACTCACTCGGCCCGGGCCGTGGACATCGCCCTGGACTTCGAGCTTTGACGGCCTTCAAACTTCATCCGCGATTTGAATCCGTGACCGTTGATTCACAAATCCTGATCGAACTCCGCCGCGCGCACGAAGGTGTGTCGGGTACGGAACTGGCCGAAAAGGTCGGCATGAGTCGCGCCGCGGTCTGGGCGCGAATCGAAGAGCTGCGTTCCCTGGGTTACGATATCGAGGCCAGCCCGCACACGGGTTACCGGCTCGTCAGCGCGCCGGATGTGCTGCACGCGGATGACCTGCTGTCGCGCCTGGGCAAAACCAGAATTGTCGGCCGGGACATTCGCGTGTTTCAGGAGACGACCTCGACCAACGACGTCATCGAAAAGCTCGCGCGGGACGGCGTGAAGGAAGGAGTCGCGGCATTCGCCGAGTCGCAGAGCAGGGGCCGTGGGCGGCTGGGTCGAAAGTGGATTTCACCCGCGCGCCAGGGCCTTTGGTTTTCGGTGTTATTGCGCCCAAGACTTTCTCCCCAGGCGGTGACGCAACTCACGATCGCCTCGGCCACCGCGCTGGCGCGGGCCATCCATTCGGCAGCCGGGCTTGCCACGGAGATCAAATGGCCTAACGACATCCTGGTTGGCGGGCGCAAGATCGCGGGCATCTTGACCGAAATGAAAGCCGAACCTGACGCGGTCAAGTACGTGACACTGGGCATTGGAGTGAATGTGAATCTCACGCCGAATGAGTTTCCGTCCGATTTGCGGCGGACAGCGACCTCGTTGAAGGTGGAAGCCGGTGAAGACATCGATCGCGCGGAACTGGCCGTGGCAATCCTGCGCGAACTGGACCGGGATTATGCGCGGATCTGCTCCGGCCAGTTCGAGACGGTGGCGGACGAATGGGAGGAACAGTGCAAAACCATCGGCCGC
>DATEKZ010000474.1:0-10819 GCA_035277185.1 Verrucomicrobiia bacterium | reverse complement strand
GTGTTTGGCACCCGGAGATTCAGCGGCTCGTCCGCCCGCTGACGTTGGATCTGTCGCGGGCACGAATGGAAGACCAGCGCGTCATTTTTCCCAGACTGGATGGCGAAACGCCCTTTGAAGTTCCATTAAACAAGGACGGCTCGCTGCGCATGGAGGAACTGACGGGGAAGCCCGCCGCCATCCCCCAATGGCCGTACAAAACGCAACGGATCTGGAACCTGGGAATCATCATTGCCGCCCGCACACTGGGCCTCGATCTGAACAGTCCCATCCTTCGCCCCGGAGAAATCATTCTCTTCGGGGCCAGCGGCATCGAGAGAAGAATACCCGTGGACGGTGAGAACTTCCTTTACATCAACTGGAGCCTGCGACTGAACGATCCGCGAATCCATTCGACGAACATCGTCGGTCTCATTCGAGCGGACCATTGGCGTTCCCAGGGAGACCCGGACGATTCCAAGGCCTTCAAAGACAAGCTGGTCGTGGTCGGTTCAACGGGAACCGGCCACAATATCGCCGACCTCGGAGCAACACCGCTGGACAAGGAAACTCCTTTGGTGATGAAGCACCTCAACGTCGCCAACTCGATTATCACCGGACAGTTCATCCGGGGGATCGATCCGGGCGCCGAACTCCTGCTCATCGTCGTCATGGGTATCGCGTCTGCATTTCTCACGTGGAAGCTCCGCACGCTGGCGGCTTCTTTCGCGGTGGTGACCGTTCTGGTCGCTTACACGGCAGCGAGCGCTGTCCTGTTTCTCCAGCATCGCTATTGGCTGCCGTTGGTTCTGCCCCTGGCGGGTGGTCTGGTGATGAATCATGTCTGTCTGGTGACCTACCGGGTCCTCGTGGAGCAGAAGGAACGCCATCGAATCAAGTCGGTCTTCTCCAAGATTGTCTCGCCAAACGTCGTCAACGAACTGCTTAAAGCGGAAGAAATCTCCATCAGCGGCGCCCGTCGCCGGGTCACCGTTTTTTTCGCGGATGTTCGCGGGTTTACTCGCGTCACGGACGAGAACCAGGCGAAAGCCGATGAGTACATCCGCGCCCATCAACTGCCGCCGGCTGAAGCCGATGCCTACCTCGACGAGCAGGCGCGCGACGTGCTTAACACGGTCAACCTTTATCTCGGCGTGATCGTCGACACCGTCATAAAACACAATGGGACGCTCGATAAATACATCGGCGATTGCGTGATGGCCTTTTGGGGAGCGCCGGCCCCGAGTGATCGACAGGCTCTCGACTGTGTCCGCGCGGCGATCGATTCGCAACGGGCGATTTACCAGTTGAACCTCCGCCGCGCCCTGGAAAACAAGCGGCGCGAGGAGGAAAACGCGGTGCGCCAGGCCCTCGGACAGCCGCCCGTGCCCGCGCTGACTTTGCTGGCCCTGGGCTCGGGCATCAACACAGGGACGGTGACCGTTGGCTTGATGGGATCGGACGCCCTTTTATCGAATTACACCGTGTTCGGCCGTGAAGTGAACCTGGCCAGCAGGCTCGAAGGGGTTTCCGGACGGGGACGGATCATTGTCAGCGACACCACCTACCAGGAACTGAAACGCCTGGACGCCGAACTGGCGGCCACGTGCATCGCCCTCCCGCCCCAGGAGGTCAAGGGATTCCGCGACCCGGTGAAAATCTTTGAGGTCCAATGGCGCGAGATGGACACCGAGATGCGCACGTTCGATACGTCGATCCTCACCGGAAGGCGAGACACGCTGCCGACGGACTTCACAGCGCCATCCGGCCGGGACTGACGCCCGCATTGTCCCGCGGCCGTCATGCAATCGAAGCTTGGCACTCGTTTCCTTCCTTTTTAGACTGAACGCGTGATCGGGTTTTTGCGATTCCTCGGTGTGGCCAATGCCGCCGTCTGGTTCGGGTCTGCGATTTTCTTCACGTTCGTCGTCGGTCCCGGTTTTTTCTCGGAGAAGATGATCCGGATGTTAGGCAGCGGAAATGTCGAAGTAGGCAGGGTTTTCGCCGGCGCTGCCGCGCAACTCGTTCTGGAGCGTTACTTCACCCTGCATCAGGTGTGCGGTCTCATCGCGATTCTTCACGTCGTCGCTGAGTGGCTTTACATGGGCAAACCGTTGCAGCGTTTGACGCTGTGGCTGCTGTTGGGGATCTTCGCGCTCGGATTGGTGGGCGGCTACGGCCTCCTGCCGCGGTTGCAGGCTCTTCATCGGACCAGCCACGCGCCGGGTCCGCCGACCGAGCAGCGCGAACAGGCGAAACAATCGTTCAAAACGCTGCATGCCGTGTCCCGGGTCCTCGATCTCATCGTTACCGCGGGTATCATGGTTTATCTCTGGCGAGTCACCACGCCTTCGAACGGATACCGCTACAAGGCCTGAGTCGGATCTCTTGTGGGGAGAGGGGGAAGACCTGCACAATCAGCCGCACACGCCGTCAAATCGCGCGACTGCCCGGTTGATTTTCATTCGCCGACCCGGCATAAATCGGCTCGTGCAAACATTCCTGAAAATCCTCCGGCTTGATTTCCTTCCAACCAGCGCCGACCTCGCCTTGCTGGCGCTGCGCCTCTGGCTGGGAGCAACGATCCTTCTCAACCACGGCCTCGACAAGCTGCTGAATTTCAGCGAGAAATCCTCCGGCTTTCCGGATCCACTCGGAGTGGGCAACACCCTGAGCCTCGGATTGGCCGTGTTCGGCGAAGTGGTCTGCGCGGCGTTGCTCGCGCTGGGTTTGTTGGCCCGCTTCGCCGCGCTGGGTCTGGTCATCACCATGTCCGTGGCCTTTTTCATCGTCCACAAAGCGGTGTTGGAAACGGGGCCGAAGAGCGGCGAACTCGCCTTCATCTACCTCGCCGGTTTCGTGGCGTTGTTGATCGCCGGGCCCGGCCGCTTCTCGTTCGATCAGATGTTGTTCTCCAAAGGCGCGGCGCCCAAGGCGTGATGCGTGTCCGGCGGACCGGTATCCTGACCTGCAACACCGATCTGTCTAACGCCTCCGTTTGTCGCCATGTCTCGGACGATCCTTTTCATTACCGGCACCGATACGGCCGTGGGAAAAACCGTCCTGACCGCGCTCCTGACCCGGCATCTGCGCCGCCTCGGCGTGGCGGTAGCCGCCCTCAAGCCGGTCAGCTCAGGCAAGCGCGACGATGCGCGCGCCCTTCATGCGGCCCTCAATGGCGCGCTGACACTGGACGAGATCAATCCCTGGCATTTCCGCGTCCCGTTGGCGCCTTTGCTCGCCGCTCGCCGGGAAGGCAAAAAAGTGCGCCTCGCGCAGGTGACCCGGCGCATCCGCGCCATTCAAAGGCGATTTGACGTCGTGCTCGTGGAAGGCGCCGGCGGGCTGCTCAGCCCCATAGGCGAGGACTTCGACTCGCGGGACCTGATCGTTGCGTTGCGCGCCAGGCCCATCGTGCTTTGTCCGAACCGGTTGGGCGCCGTCAACCAGGCTTTGCTCGTCATGGAGGCGTTGCCGGAGAGTGCCGCCCGGCGGACACAACTGGTTCTCGTCGATCCACCGCATCGGGACCTGGCATCAGAGACCAATCTGCCGTTGCTTGCAGAGCTGGTGGGGAGGACGCGAATCCACCGTTTGCCCTGGATGCGGCGCTGGAGAACCCTGAAAGAGTGTTCACGCCGTGCGTCGGTGCGCCGGACCTGCACCGGGCTGACCCGATCCGCAATCGAATAACGGCCAAGGAGCCCCTTTTTGATTTTGACTTCCGGCTCAGTGTACCATTGAGTTAATACAGTGAAACAATTTTCGTGACGCCTCACCCTGGGGTCTGTCCGATCTCCCAGCTATGCAGATCAATATCTCAGCCAAAGAGGGCGCGCCGATCTATCAACAGATCGTCAATCAGGTGAAATACCTGGTCGCGTCCGGGCGTCTCGCGACAGGCGAGGAAATTCCCCCCATCCGCGCCCTCGCCGAACAGTTGACGATCAATCCCAACACGGTTGCCCGCGCCTATCTGGAGCTGGAACGCGCCGGGGTCGTCACCAAGCGCCACGGCGCCGGCACCTACGTCTCCGAATCCGGATCGCCCCTGGCCCGTCGCGAGCGGGTCAGGATTCTCACCCGGCGCATCGACGCTCTTCTCGCCGAGGCGATCAATATGGGCATCGAACTGGATGAGATCGTCGATCTTTTGCGCGAACGTCACGCACCCCTGCAAACCAGATCCGGCAAATGACCTTTCCATCTACCTCCTCAGCGGACGCCGTTATTGCCGTCACCGGACTTTCGCGGTGCTTTGGTTCCAAACTCGCCCTCGACGAGGTCTCGCTGTTCGTCCCGCGCGGCAGCGTGTTTGGCCTCGTCGGTGAAAACGGCGCCGGCAAAACGACGCTGATCAAGCACATTCTCGGTTTGCTGAAAGCCGAATCCGGCAGCGTGCGGGTCTTCGGTAAGAACCCGGTTGCCGATCCGGTCGGCGTGCTCAGCCACGTTGGCTATCTTTCGGAGCACCGCGATTTGCCGGCGTGGATGCGCGTGGATCAACTGCTTTGCTACACGCGGGCATTCTATCCGGGCTGGGACCCGCATTACGCGGAACAACTGCGCGAGCAATTCGGCCTCGACCCCGCCGCACGCGTCAAAACGCTGTCGCAAGGCCAACAGGCCAAGGCCGGATTGCTCATTGCCCTGGCGTTTCGACCCGAACTGCTCCTCCTCGACGAACCCAGTTCGGGCCTCGATCCCGTCGTGCGACGCGACATCCTCGAAGCCATCATCCGCACGGTCGCCGACGAGGGCCGCACCGTGCTTTTTTCGTCGCACCTGCTGGACGAAGTCGAGCGCGTCTCCGATCAGCTCGCGATGATCCATCACGGACGACTGGTACTCTGCGGACGACTCGATGAGATCAAGGAAAGCCATCGCCGCCTCGTCCTTCGCTTCGACTCACCACAAACCGCGTTGCCATCGATGAAGCAGGCCTTGAGCATTCGCGGCTCGGGACGCGAGTGGACGGTCCTTTGCAATGGCGAGCGCAATGCACTTTGCGCATCCCTGCAGCAGTTGGGTGCCCGCGTTGTGGACGAGCAGATTCCCTCGCTCGACGAGATTTTCGTGGCCCACGCAGGGCGGAAGGCGGGAGAGGCGGAATCTTCGACGGCCCTTTCGTGACATGCGCTCTCCCGCCCTAGCCATCGCGTGGGAAATCTGGCACCGGAACCGGATGGGCGGCGTGGCGTCCCTGGCCGTCATCGGTACGGCCGGCCTGATCAATTGGCTTGTCCGCGGGAATAGTCGGTGGGCCGGATTGGCGGAAGTCACCGGTTATGTTCTGCTGGTTCTGGCGCTCTTCTTCACATTCGGCGGTTTCCATTTCACGGAAGGCCGGCGGAAGGGCGGGTTCGGGAGTTTTCCTTTTCGCTTGTTCAACATGCCGGTCGCCACATCTTGGCTGGTCGCGTTTCCGATGCTTTACGGTTCCGTTGCCGTGTTGACGATCTATCTGGCGGGAGCATGGTTGATCTTCGTCCCCCTGGGAAAAGCGCTGCCGATGGTCTGGCCCTGTCTTTACCTGATCTGCGCCTTCACTCAGTTTCAAATGATCATCTGGTCCTTCCCGGAAAGCCGCTATCTCAAGCTCCTGTGTTTGAGCCTGGCAGCCGCGGTGATCGCGCTGGGTTGGATGTTTTTTCTCCCGCATATTATCGAAGGCACCTTGAGTGAGTTGGGTTACACCGGCAGTCCGGCGTTGTTCAAGAGGTATTTGTTCATCGGCCTCGCATTGACGGGGCCGGCGGCGTTTGGGATCAGCTTGTATCGAGTCCATCAGCAGCGCCACGGCGTGACGCTGGGCCTGCGCCACTTCGACCTTGGCCGTGAATGGATTTCCCGCCGGTTTCTCCCGCGCTCCAGGCCGTTTCGATCGGGGACTCAAGCCATTTTCTGGCAGGAGTGGCGGCAAACCGGCTCTATCCTGCCGATCGGAGTCGCAGCGATTCTGGCCATGACGTTCGTGCCAACTTATTTGTCAGGTCCTTTGACTCCGCGGGCCACCCTGGGCGTCCTGAGTTGGATCTTCCTTTCGCCGTTGCTTCTTGCGGTGATTATTGGAAGGGGCTTCTCGAAACCTGACTTCTGGAATCAGGAATTGAACATGACGCCATTCAACGCCATTCGCCCATTGACTTCCGGGCAGTGGGTGACGGCCAAACTGAAAGTGGCGGCCGGGAGTGTGCTCCTGACCTGGGGATTGGTTTTGTATGTCTCATTTGTCTGGACGACATGGGCCGGCGACTTCGAAGAGCTGGATCGGTTGTTTCAGCAATTGATGTTCCATTACTCGGCCCAAGAGCGGTGGCTGTTGCCCGTTCTGGCCATCTTCGCCGTCCTCATTCTGACCTGGAGATTCATGGTTAACGGTTTGGCCGTGGGCTTATCGGGACGAAAGCGCTGGTATCAGTTCTCGAATCTGCTGACCGGGCTTGTCTGGGTCACCTTGTTCGCCGGCGTCATTTGGCGGAGCGATCATTCCGATCATAACCTCCATCTTTACGATGTGTGGCAGTGGATCATCTGGTTGCCACTGGCTCTGGCCGGCGCCGTCATCGCGAAATCCACCCTGGCCGCCTGGGCCTGGTATCAGGTCGATCAACGACAGATGCTTTCCAGGCACTCCATCTATACCTACTTCGGGTTTTGGGTGCTAGCCACCGGCTTGCTCGTCGGATTGGTCGTCCTTGCGTTTCCTCATACCGTCTGGCTGCGAAATCTCCTCATCCTTCTGTCTATGACGGTCGTGCCTCTGGCTCGTCCGGGAATGGCGATGTTGACCCTGGCCAAAAATCGAAGCGGATCATGACGCGGTCCGGTTGTTCGCTCAGCACGACATGAAACTATTCCTGGCTCTCTTCGTATTCGGGGCTTCCACGTTGGCCGTCGTTCTGGCTCTCTCAGCCTCAGGGGAATTGCCCCGACAGGTTCCGGCCGGCCAGAACAGGTTGCGGATGCACATCATTGGAGAAGGCTCACCTGCGGTCGTCTTCGATTGCTTCGGGCCGGCGAATCTCGAGATCTGGAATCGCGTGCAGCCGGAAGTCGCTCGGTTCGCCCGCGCCGTCGCCTACGATCATGGAGGCTATTGGGGTTCAGAGCCGGGACCGAAACCGCGGGACGCGCGGCAGATTGCCCGTGAACTCCACGCCGCGTTGCGCAACGCAAATGTCCGCCCGCCTTTTATCCTGGTGGGATATTCCTTTGGCGGTCCCTACGTTCGGGTCTATGCAGGAATGTACCCCGAAGATGTAGCGGGGATCGTTTTGGTCGATCCCACACAGGAAGGGTTCATGACCTGGCTCAGCCAGCATTACCCCGAAATCAACCGCGTGACGGAAAAACACCGAATCGCCCAGGACGAATTGGGAAGCCAATGGCTGTCCTTGAACCAGGCTCGTGAAACACAACTCCCGGATGTTCCTCTCGCTTTGATCACCGGCATGAAACCGCAGGACATGCTGACCCGCAAATTGCTGCCCCGGTGGCTCGAGGCGCATCGGAACTGGTTGAAGGAGTTCCCGCGCGCGAAACACGTCGTAACGACCAACAGCGGTCATGACGTGGTCTTCAACGAACCCGGACTCGTCATCCACGCCGTGCGCGAAATGGCCGACAGCATCCGCAAGAAAGAATGAAGCCGGTGGGGTAACCTTGCAACTTCAGGTAAGGGTCATCGCGCTGCGATGACTGCGCCGCGTTCAGCGGCGCAACGGAATGTAAGTAAGCAATGGATTAAAGAGATTCCGCCCGCTGGACTCGGCCGGTGACGCCGCGGCGCGGCGTCCCTACCAATGAGTCGCCGGCTTGCGCCAGACGGGCAATTCTGCTTCACTCCCCGTTGTCGATGAGCCACTCCGGGTTTGCCAAATGCTCCTGCCAGGCCTGCGGTCAACACCTCGAATTTCCTTTGGAAGTCGCGGACACCGTCATTAACTGTCCTCAATGCCATCAGCCGACGCAGCTCACTGTTCCTGCCGATGATCCGTCACCGTCGCAACAAGCGACAGAGGCACCCGGATTGAACGCCCACGACATGACCGCGGCGTTCACCGGACGGGTCCGACGCACGCCGGTTTCGATTCTTTATCAAGCGGCCCTGTTGCTGGTGTCGGGGGCGATGGTGCTCTTGCCGCTGGTTTACGTGGCGTTGATCGGCGTGGCATCGTGGGCGGTCTATTCCTGGGCCGTTCATTTCAAGTTTTTGGCGGGCTCTGTCCAGGGCGGCGCGCGGTTTTATGTGGTCAAACTCCTCTTTTACCTCAGCCCTTTGTTTGTCGGCGCGGTGCTCGTGTTCTTCATGATCAAGCCCTTGTTCGCCCGGCGGGCGCCGCGGGCCCAACCGCTTGCCCTGAGCCCCGGCGCGGAACCGGTCCTGTTCGCTTTCATCGCCAGGGTCTGCGAGATCGTCGGTGCGCCGTTTCCGAAACGGATCGACCTCGATTGTCATTTCAATGCTGCCGCCGGCTTCCGGCGCGGCGCTTCGAGTTTTCTGAGCAACGATCTCGTGCTGACGATCGGTCTGCCGCTGGTGGCCGCCCTGAACCTGCGTGAGTTTGCCGGCGTGCTCGCGCACGAGTTCGGACATTTTACGCAGAGTTTCGGCATGCGACTGAGCTATCTGATTCGCAACATCAATGGCTGGTTCGCCCGCCTTGTTTACCAACGAGACACCTGGGACCTGTGGCTCGAGGAGCTGGCTGAAACAGAGGAGTGGTGGACGGCAATCATCGTCGGTTTCGCGCGCCTGGCGGTGTGGTTCTCACGGATGCTCCTTTGCGGCCTGATGTTCCTTGGGCACGCCATCAGTTGTTTCATGATGCGCCAGATGGAGTACGACGCCGACAGTTATGAAATCAAACTGGCCGGCAGTGAAGCGTTCGAGACCACGACCCGCCGGATGCATTTGTTCGGCAAGGCGCTGGATCTCGCCTATAAGAACATGCGGGTGTCGTGGAATTTAAATCGCAATTTGCCCGAGAACTTTCCGGCCTACCTGCTCCTGACCGAAGCGAACCTCCCGCCGGGAAAGCGACAAAAGCTCGAAGACACAATGGGCCTCGCACCCACAGGATGGTTCGACACCCATCCGTCCAAAGGCGACCGTATCCGTCGCGCGCGACAGGCCGCCGAAGCCGGTGTGTTCCATCTGGACGGTCCGGCATCGGCGCTCTTCACCGCGTTCGAGATTCCCGCAAAACAGGTGACGCTGCTGCACTACAGCGACGATCTTGGCATCGACACCATGGCCGCCCGGTTGGTGCCGGTGAAGTCTGCCCATGGCGTCGGCGACGAGGCTCAGCCGGCGGACGAACCGCATGGCAAGCCACCGGTCCCCGGAATAAGATTCAAAGTGAGATCAACGCCGCCCGCCTGATTTCAACCGGACGGTTCCAGCCAGGCAACCCGTTGATCGCCTTCGCTCCCATCCCTCGAGGAGCCGCGAGGTCTTCGATCCTCAGCGTCACGGCGACCTGAGCCGCCAAAACCGCGTGGGCGCCTCCGCCAGATTTACGGTCAACGGGCTGGCGGCGTTGGTTTCGTCGCGCCAGTTCCCGAGATCTGCGGAGGACTCAAGAACCCAATCGTCCCAGGTCAGCTCGACCTGGGCCGGACCAAGAAGTTGAAGCGACAACGCCGGCGGAGCGACCCGCCGAAAAGTCGCCGTGAAGCGAGTGAAGTACAGGCTGGTTGTCCCTTCGAAACCGGATTCCGTCCCGAAAATCACCCACAGCTTGCCCGCAGCATCCGAGCGCGTCCGAAACGGACTTGCCGTGTTGCTGTGTCCAACCATGACATAGTCCATATTGCCGTCATCCGGCTTGGCGATGGTGCCGAGCACAATCATGTCGAGGCCGGCTTCGGACTGATTGCCTTTGTTCAGATTCATCTGGTAAAGCCCATTCTCCACGACGCGTTTGGGTTCCGCGCGGACCGCGCCGGCCTTCAGATAGACCGAATCGCCCGGTGCGCCGCCGATCCCGAAGAGGCCGGTCGCGTACTTTGAGGCCAACTCGATCTCAAAGACGACCTCGTATTCCGTGTCCGGTGCGAGGCCGGCAACCTGATTCCTCCAGAACATGAACAGGTCGTCGCTATGATTATTGCCGGAGATAAAAAGCGCGCTGGCACCTCCAAGATGGGTTGGACGCGGACGTTGGTCGGCCGTCAACTCATACTGGGATTCATCGGACGGCGGATAATCGGCGAAGCCGGGCTCCCAGTCATGCCGGCCATCCGAAAAATCGTTCGTAAAGACCACGCCGGCACTGACGGTCGCACGCGTGATCCAAAGCAGGACAATCGTGACGACGCAGACTCTACCGACAACCGACGGGAAAAACACCTTCATGCCTGGCCGAAACTCAACCGACTTCAGGCTGAGGTTGCAAGTCGCGAATTAGTGCCGAGTAACCGCGCCGCCCGATGAATTTGCGGCCGCCTTTATTCCTCTTCACGCGGCAAAACGCGGTCGAGCCACGGATAATTCTTCAACACCTGCTTGCGCCAGGCGCTTTGGAATGCCGGATCAATGCCGCGAATGGCTTCTGAAAGGACTCGAAATCGTTCCGGGGTCACGTTCGCGTCTCCGGGTTTCTGGAGGAGTTGAATCTGGAATTCATTGAGGGTGCTTTCCAGCTTATCACGGTTGGGATTATCGGAGTCCACGAGCATGACGCGCGCATCCATCGCGAGATTTGCCATTGGGAGTGGGCGTCTCTCCGTTTCCTCGGGCTTGATCGAAGGGTCTAGCTGGCGAACCGCGTCAATCGCGTTTTGGACCGCGGCACGCTGACTTTCGGACGCCTGTTGCATTTCTCTTTCCAAC
>DATEKZ010000473.1:0-2297 GCA_035277185.1 Verrucomicrobiia bacterium | reverse complement strand
TCGTCCGGCGGCAGCTCGTCGTCCACTTTGAAATCGAACCCCATCAAATCGCGGATGGTGTTGCGATACTCCACGCGATTGAGCCGACGAATCGTCACGCGGCCGGGATCCGGGTCTTTCGGATCGATGCCGAACGCCTCCTGCTTGATCCACTTTTCCAACCGTCGCACTTCCTCGGCCGATGGACGTGGCTTCTTTTCCGGCGGCATGAGGCCGCCGCGCAAGTTCTTCAGGACCTTCGACCAGAGATCGTGTTTCCCGAGCAGCTCAGCGTCGGACTTGAATTCGTCGAAGGCGACCTTCCCTTTGTTCATCCCCTCGCCATGACAGTCGTAGCAATACTCGACGAGAATCGGCTGCACGTCCTTTCGAAAATGCGCCGCCGCCGGGTTCTCCGCGGTCCAAGCTTGAGGAGGGCACAGAAACGTGAGCGCCAGGAGGGGGGCGGACCAGGTCAACACTCGAAGCATCTCCGCACTTTGAACGGAGTTCTCGCTCGCTCTCGTTTTTCTGAACATCATTGGTATCAACTGACTATGACGGCCAACCAACCCGGCCGGTTACGTCTGCTCTCGATCCCGGCCAAACCCAACGGAGGGCGGATCGATCACCCTCATTCCCGGGTCTGTGTCGCTCCCCCGCCAACCGGAGCAACTCCCAAAGATACTGGTCCGAAGGCCATTCCGCCAACTCAAGTCTCCTTCGGCGGTTGGGGCTTCGGAAGCTGATTATCCATCAGCCATTGGCTATTGGCAATCAACAATCATCGGGGTCCTTCGTGCACGCTTGAATTTTCCGAACTCCGCCAGGCGGGCGCTCGACGGACCTCCCTCTTCCCTCAACGGGGACAGGGATTGAGGGTGAGGGGTGAGAACGTTCAAGGACATCGCCTGGAGTGCGGTCAGTGGTCGCGCCCACCCGTCACCCCCCGCCCTCTCCCCGTTGAGGGGAGAAGGAGACCGGCCTGGAGCCTTCTTTGAGACCCATGACTCTCTCCGTTTGCGGCTGATCGAAATCGGGATAGCCGCCGCTCGCGGTGGATGGACCGGGAAAGCCGATCCGCTGCCACACACCGGGATCACTGAGATACAACGCCGACACGTCCATCCGCAATTGCTTGAAGAAACCGGGCAGTTTTTCGCGGACGTCGGCAATCAGTGCGTAAACCTCCGACGGGCCAAGCTGAGACACCTCGCGTCGGTAATTCCTTGCCGCAATCGTTTCCGCCGCCTCGATCCCTCGCAGATAAAGCGCCGTGTTGATGCCCGCCCGGATTTTCTCCGCAAGACGTGCTCCGGCGTTCATGCCCGATGCCCCACCGTCCGTTTGGTCCGGCGGAATGATGCCATCGGCCAACGCCGCCAGCGTGGCGACTTGTCTTTGATTCAAAGGCTCCTCGCTCATATCAGATGTCTCCACGACTTGCCGAACCCGCGATCTCTTCCACGGCCCGACTGGAAATCGCCATCGCGGTGAGAGTGGGATTCAAGCCGGACCCCGTCACGAACACGCTCGTGTCGGTGATGAATAGATTCGGAATATCGTGCGACCGGCAGAATTCGTTCACGACCGATGTCTTTGGATCGCGTCCCATCCGACAGCTCCCCATCGCATGCGCGCCGTAGTTCAGGCCGATGCGCACCTGGCGAGCGCCGGACGCCATCATCATTTCCGCCGATTTGTCGCGGGCGGCGCCGGCCAGCTTGAGGTCGTTCTCGCCCCATTCGTACGTCACGCGCGAGACCGGCAGGCCGCGGGCGTCTTTCTGTTCCGGATCGAGGGTCACGGTGTTTTGCTCGCGCGGCAGGCCCTCGGCATGCGCCCACCACGCGGCAGTGAAGGCGTAGTCGCGCAGGAACTGCTTGAACTCCGCGCCATAGAACGAGCCGCTCAGGTTCGCGTAAGTGATCGGCGTCATCATGTAAGAGAGCAGTATGAAGCCGCGCGCGTAGCCGTTGCGAGGATCCGGCCGGTAGTAATCCTGCACCATCACGTGGCCCATCTGCATTCCTTTGAACGCGTTGATCGGTTCGTCGAAAGTGCCGAACACCTGCCAGGTCGGATGGCTCATCAAATACTTGCCGACACAACCGCTGGAATTGGCCAGACCCTCGGGAAACGTGCCATTGGCCGACAGCAACAGAAGGCGAGGGGTCTCCAGGGCGTGAGCGGCCAATACCACGAGCCGCGCGTTGAGTTGGTGCTCCTGCTTCCGGGCGTCGAGGTATCCGACGCCGGTGACGCGGCCCTTTTTAGCGTCATAATTCACTCGATGCACAACGGCTTCGCTGATGACC
>DATEKZ010000472.1:0-7157 GCA_035277185.1 Verrucomicrobiia bacterium | reverse complement strand
GGGTCTGCCTACGCCGATATCGGGCTGGTGGCGACGTTCGCGGCGGGCGGTTCGACCGCATCGGACATTGAAGGCGGCACACAATTAGGCGGGCATGACCCGAATCAGAGAGGGATTACGGTGCAAGGCGTCGAGTTGGATTTGAGGGGCGCTGTCGATCCGCACTTTCGCGGCAACGCGAACATCCTGTTCAGCATTGACGCCGGCGGCGAATCTTTCCTCGAATTGGAGGAAGCCTGGCTGGAAACGATTTCACTGCCGGCCAACCTCCAGGTGCGCGCGGGCCAGTACTTGACGGAGTTCGGCCGCATCAACACGCAGCATCCACACGGCTGGAGCTTCGTGGATACGCCTTTGGTGAATGGGCGCTTTCTCGGGGCGGACGGCTTGCGCAATCCGGGAGCGCGTCTCTCGTGGCTCATGCCCACGCCATTTTACTCCGAGTTGTTCCTGGGTGTTCAGGACAGCCACGGTGAAACGGCCGCCAGTTTCCGCAGCGCGGGCCACACGCACGGCGGGGAAGAGGAGGACGGGGGCTTGCCGTTTGG
Source organism: Verrucomicrobiia bacterium (assembly GCA_035277185.1). Taxonomy (GTDB): domain Bacteria; phylum Verrucomicrobiota; class Verrucomicrobiia; order Limisphaerales; family AV2; genus DATEKZ01. The sequence goes on along the minus strand of DATEKZ010000472.1, from coordinate 6,609 downwards.
ATTTCGCCATCCGGACAACGACCGCGGTGTGCGCGGCGTGGGCGATTTGTTATTCACGCCGCGATTGGCAACGTCATTCGACCTGACCGATAGCCAGGTACTGTTGCTGGGCGCGGCGGCGGCGTTCGGTCCGAATTCCTCCGGGCAGTCCGGCGACACGCGTACGCAGATTTACGGCGTGGACGTGACATTGAAATGGAAATCGCCCAAAGCGCACGCTGGCTTTCCTTTCGTGATGTGGCAGACCGAAGCGATGTTGCGCCACTTCAAGGCCGGAATGTTTGACTGGGACGAGGAGGGCAACGGAGGCGACGCTGACGGCAATACGTTTCCGGATGAAGGGGTGCTGGTGGATTCCACGGGCGCCACGCCGGCCGTGTTGAACCAGGAGACGCTCACCGATTACGGGTTTTACACGCAGTTGCTCTACGGCTTTCGCAAAGGCTGGGTCGCTGGCGCAAGGTTGGACTATGTCACCAGCGAACGTGCCGATTACGAGAACGCCGGGCTGTTGCTGGCGGACAACGCCGGCGGCGGCATACCGGTCGGGCGCGACCCTCTGCGCGACCTGCGCTGGCGGCTTTCGCCGAGCCTCACGTGGTATCCGAGCGAGTTTTCGAAGATTCGCCTCCAATACAGTTACGACGATCGTCGGGGCATCGGCGTCGATCACTCGGTGTGGTTGCAATTCGAGTTCTTGTTGGGCGCGCATGCCGCGCACAAGTTCTAAGAAACGCGAGTTCCCTGAAATGACACGAATATGAAAATCTATTGGCCATTATTTGCTTCCCTCACGCTGGCCGCGCCGACGGCAGGTGCAAAACTCAACGTGGTGGCGACCACGCCGGACCTCGCCGCGATCGCCCGCGAGGTGGGCGGCGACGTTGTGGAAATCACGACGCTGGCAAAACCGACCGAAGACCCGCATTTCGTCGATGCCAGGCCGAGTTTCATCGTGAAACTGAATCGCGCCGATGCTTTGATCGAGGGCGGCGCAGAACTGGAGGCGGGCTGGTTGCAGCCGCTGCTGAGCGGTTCGCGCAATCCAAAGATTGCCGTGGGCGCTCCCGGTCGCATCGTCTGCGCGCAGGGAGTCACGCTGCTCGAAGTCCCGACGGCACTCGACCGCTCAAAAGGCGACATTCACGCGTCCGGCAACCCTCACTACATGACCGATCCGGAGAACGCGAAGATCGTAGCGAAGCACATCTGCGAGGCGTTCTGCAGGCTCGACAACAAATTGTGCGATCGGTTCCAGGCCAACCTGCAAAAACTCAGTCGCCGGTTTGAACAGAAAGAGGCGGAATGGCAAAGGATGCTGGCGCCTTCTGCCGGAAAGAGCATCGTATCGTATCACAACATGTGGCCTTACTTCGCCCGCCACTTCCGGTTGAAAGCCGACCTCTTTCTGGAGCCGAAGCCCGGCATCCCGCCCACTCCGACCCATCTTGCGGGCGTGATCGCCCGTATGAAGGCCGAACAGATTCGAGTGGTCATTGTGGAACCGTTTCAGAATCGACGGACGGCTGAAAAGGTCGCGGCCGAAACCGGAGCCGTCGTCGTTGACGTGACGCAATACCCCGGAGGCGTCAAAGGGACTGAAGGCGGGTACATCGAGCTGATGGATTACCTCGTGCGCTCACTTGCCCGGGCCCTGGAACAGGTTCCCCAATGATTGAATCCCTGACCATCGTGAAGTGGCCGCTCGTGGCTTGCGTCCTATTGCCATGGCTGCTGGTGTACCTGGGCCTCCATGTCGTCCAACGTGGAATCATCTTTGTTGACCTCGCTCTGGCGCAGGTAGCAGCGCTCGGGACCTGCGTTTCGTTGCTGCTGGGTTACGACGTCCATCATTGGGAGAGCTATGCGTTCTCCGTCGGATTTACACTGGCGGGGGCGGCGATCTTCGCGCTGACGCGGACAAAGCATCATCGCGTGCCCCAGGAGGCGCTCATCGGCATTGTCTATGTCGTCGCCGCTGCAGCGGCCATCCTGCTCTTGAGCAAAAGCGCCGAGGGAAAGGAGGAACTTCAACGTTCGCTCGTGGGCGAGTTGCTCGTGGTGACTCCGTCGGAAATCGGCAAGACCTTCGCTCTTTACGTCGTCATCGGCTTCGTTCATTTCATCTTTCGAAGACGGTTCCAGAAAATCACGTTCGCGTCGGATGAGCCCGAGACGAGCGGAACGTCGGTGCGCTGGTGGGACTTTCTATTCTACGCGTTGTTCGGTCTGGTGGTCACCAGTTTTGTCCACATCGGCGGTGTGCTGCTGACGTTTTCCTACCTCATTGTGCCTGCCGTGTGCGCAAATTATCTCTCACACTCGCTGCCCGCCCAATTCGTCATCGGCTGGGTGGTGGCGACGCTGGCGAGCGTGGCCAGTTTATATGTGACGACGGAAGCAGATCTGCCCATCGGCGCGGCGATTGTCTGCGGCCTGGGCGTGGTTCTCGTGATCGTGGCCGCGATAGCGAGGTTCTGGCAAATCGGATCGTTGGGCCGCAACAGCGGACTGAGCCAAACCCGATGAAGTTTCGCGTGTCTCGTCTGTGGGTCAGAGCCCGCCGCTTGGCTCTTCAGCGCGGTACGTCGTCTGCTTGCGTATCCAGTCCAGATCGGAATTGCCCGGGGAAGGATCCCAGTGCGCCACCAATCCGCCGTTTACCGGCGGCATCGTCCGTGCGTCCTGCCAGCGACGGGATTCGGTGTGGCCGTCGGCAAAGACGAGGACACCCCGCCGGTTGTGCAGGGACGATGGATAATGGTAGAACGCCTCTTCGCCACCCGGCATGTTTACCTTGAACGCGGGAAAGCAAAGATTGTCCGGGTGCACGTCTTGAAATAGAAACAGGCCTGACGGGACACCGCTGGCAAGATCGGATCGCTTGTGGAAAATCCTGTAGCCCGGCGTCAGCTCGGCTTTGTCCACCGCCCAGCCCATGTAACCGTTCAGAGAATAACTGCGAATTTTTGGCGCGCGCCCGGAGGAGCCGCTGCCGGGAGACTCGCTGGTGCTCACGGAACTCCTGTCTTCGGGACATTTGTAGATCGCGGCAGACTTCAGATAGGCGCCAAACGCTGCGTAACGCGGGTCCAACAGGAAGTCGGCGTTGGTGTAAGCCGGCTGGTAGAAATGGGTGTCCCCGAGGACCCACAACCGGCTGTTTTTGAGTAATGGACTCGAAGATTCGCCGTGGCCGTTCGGAACTAAAACGTCACTATGGTCGTCCGCGTAAAGGGTCCACGTCAGCGATAATTGCTTCACGCTGTTAATGCACTGGGCGCGCCGGGCCTGGGCCTTCGCCCGCGACAAAACCGGCAACAACAAACTTGCCAGAATGCCAATGATCCCGATGACCACCAACAACTCGATCATCGTAAAGCCGCGCAGCGCCTGTGGACACCGATGATTCGAGCGCGCGAACGGCGGACCGGATGCGCCTCGATCCCGCGAACGCTCATTGGGGATGATGGTTCGGTGGCTGCCGCCAGGCCGCATTATCTGTCGCAACTTTGGCACACGTAAACTGTCAGACTCCACAGTCAATGACCACGTCCTCCCTGGACGCTCAGATCATGCGCGTCCATTGCCTCCACCCCTGCCCTCTGGACAAATGACGCCCTCCATGCGATGGCATTCGCCTCGCATAGGCGAAATCAGGCAGCGGTTGGACGGAATATTGTCTCTATTCCGCCGCGTGTCCACTGTAGAAGCAGACGACCGTCCCGACGCTTTGTGTGGCGCCTTGGAAAGAACGATCAACGGCCGTCGATAGCGTTGCCAACCGGGCGGGTGGTCCGTTTCCTTAACCAGGTGAGGTCTTCGTTTCCCGGCGATGGGTCCCAATGGGCCAGGATGCTGCCGGTGGCCCGGGGCATCGTCCTGGGATCCCGCCACCGCCGCGTTTCGGTGTGACCGTCGGCGAATGCGATCAGTCCCCGTCGATTATGCTGGCTGGAGGGGTAGTGATAAAAGCCCTCCATGCCGCCGTCCGGCATATTTACCATGAACGCCGGAAGGCAAACGTTGTCCGGATGAACGTCCTGAAAGACGAAGATGTCCGCGGCGGACAGTGCGGACAGATCCGGGGCCTTGGCGAAGATCCGGTAGCTCGGATTCAATTCCTTCGGATCCACCGCCCAGCCGACATACGCGTTCATCGAATAACTTCGGATGTGCGGAACCTTCATTCCGCCCGACTCGGTGACGACGCCCTTGTCTTCGGGACATTTGTAAATCGGGGCGGTGGGAAGATACGGGCTGAAGAGGGCGTATTCCGGGTCGGTCAAAAAACTGGCGTTCGTGAGAGCCGGATAATAGAAATGCGAATCACCCGCCACCCAGAATTTCCGGGCGTAGGTCGAAAGCGCGCTCCGGGTAATGGACGGGTCGGGCACCCCATGTCCGTTCGGCGCGAAGATGCCGTTGTTATCGTCGGTGTACAGGTTCCACGTCAGCAACAACTGCTTTTGGTTATTGATGCATTGAGTCAGACGCGCGTGGCCCTTGGCCTTCGAGATGACCGGAATGAGCAAACCCGCGAGAATTCCAATCATGGCGATAACCACCAGCAGCTCTACCAACGTAAAGCCCCGTCGCGCATCTTCGTGGATCGCTCCAACCATTTAGTAAATCGTCTAACTGCGTGCCGGTTAAGCACTCACGGTGCCAGCGACACTTGTTGGAATAACGCCCGTAATTCCACGGTCTACGCTGGAACGCAGAGCGATCTCCCATGCAATGCTTATGCGAATGCATTGCGTCCCACGATGCGTCGCCCTCCTGTGATTCGTCCCAGCGCGGCCGAAGAGTTCCCTCTTCCCGCGCCTGCGGGAGTGAGGGCGAGTCAATTCTCCAACAGCATCGTCACGGCCAAGGGAGGACGTCGGTGTTCGTCACCCCAAACCCGAACGTTCTCGCGCGTAAGCGAACGACTTCCTGACGTGACGGTCTTCCAGTTCGAGTTGCCGATCGATATCAAGCCCGCTCGTTTGCGGCAAAGTCGTTTTCGAGGAATGCCGCTGAATCATCGCCAGCGCCGCCGCGAGAGCCGAAGCCGGGACGCCGGCCAGCGTTGCCCAATACTTGTCCGTCAGACAGGGAATTTTCAGCGGATCGCGCGTGATCATCTCCAGGTTGAACCGCATGTTCGAATTGGTTTTGCGCAACCGTTCGACGATGCGAGTCAGATCGAGGAACCCTTCCCCAAGCGGAACCTCGGAAAGCAGAAAGCCATCCTGATAAGGCTGCACCGCCATGTCCTTAATATGCGTTGTAAAGGCGAAAGGGGCCAGGGCCTCCACCGTCTCCAGCGGGTCTTCCAGGAGCGCGATGTTATTTCCGGTATCGACATTGATCCCCACGTATTCGCTGCCGAGACGCTTCAGCATCTCCAATTGTTCCGTAACCCGCCAGTCCTTGTGGTTTTCGATCGCCAGTTTGACTCGATGTTTTCTGACGATGGGCTCGGCCAGTGTGAGTCTCTGCCACGATTTCTCCGCGAACTGGCGGAAGGCTTCCGCCGAATCAAATGTTTCGTAACGCCGCCCGCTCAACATCGCCGCGCGAACGACCTCCGCGCCGGCCTCCCTGGCGGCGCGTATGTCGGAATCGAACGCCGCTGTGTCCGAGTCATTCTGAGGCAGGCTCACCTGGCCCTCGTAATACATTCCGTACGCCTCAGCCTTGGCGCGCACCTTCGCGGCGTAGTTGGTATCCCGGCTGCCGAGGCCGATCTGAACGCCGCCCGCGCCGAGTTGATGGCAGTATTCGAGGAATTCGAGCGGGTCCGTAAACCGCGCTTTCGGATGGCCATCACGCGCGGCCTTCCAATGGAAATTATACGAATAGGTGCAGACGCCGAGGCGGTTGCGACCCTTGCTTTCCGCGCCAAAGAGCGAAGGAGCCAGCAACGGCGCACCGGCGAGCGCACCGAGCATTCTTCCGCGTGTCCTCGAAGATTTCCGGATCAAATCAGATTCCATGGTTTGCGCGCTTCCCGGCTCAACAGCCTCGTGGCTTCCGCGTCGTCAACGATCTGTTCCTTCGCCGCGTCCCAGCGGATCTTGTGGCCCGTGCGATAAGCGATGTTGCCCAGGTGCGAAACGATGCTGGAACGATGGCCGGTCTCGACGTCGGCAACGGGCTTCTTCCGCGACCGGACGCACTCGATAAAATTCCTCGCATGGAGCGCGGTCGCGTCCCCGGCTGACATTTCCTTGCGTTGCATGCGGTAGCCTTCCGTCTTCGCTTCGCGTCCCGCCGCGCCCGGCCCTGACGTGGTGTTCAGCTCCGGATAAATCTCGAAGCCGAAGCGGTCCACGATCAGCGTGCCGTTCGTTCCGGAGTAAGCCTCGCCGTGCGGGCGGTCATCCAGGCCGCGCGCCTGATAGTATTTCTTGCCGGGAGTGCGCCCGCCGGCGCCGTGCGCGTTGAGCATCGAGGCCTCGTAGCTCAGGATGAAGCCGGGATATTCGTAAGTGACCTGCACCACATCCGGCGTCTCCGCGCCGTCCATCAATCCGTACCGCCCGCCCGAAGCGCTTACAGTCACCGGTGCGTCCACGCCCATGATCTGGTGCAGGCTGTCGAAACGATGAATGCCGAAGT
>DATEKZ010000471.1:0-3850 GCA_035277185.1 Verrucomicrobiia bacterium | reverse complement strand
GGCAGGATGCCCCGGCTCTACGGCAGGCGGGGACGCCTGCCGCTACAGCGCTAAACAGATACGGCCCGCCCGCCCGTGAATCGAGCGGCGTTCCTGTTGTTTTCCTCGAAAGCGGGCTGCGTTTCGAGGCGGACGTTTTGCGGGGTCAGAAGACCGGTTTTTTCCTGGATCAACGGGAGAACCGGCGATTGGTGGAATCGCTGGCGAAGGGCAGGGAAGTGTTGAATGCGTTCAGCTTCACGGGCGGGTTCTCGCTTTATGCGGCACGGGGCGGGGCGCGGCGAGTGACGGACCTCGATATCAGCGAGCATGCGCTGGCGGGAGCGAAGCGGAACTTTGCGTTGAGCCGGGACGTTGGTTCAGGCGCAACTCACCGCGTCGGTTCGGTGAATTCCTGCCGCCACGAAACGATTCAGGCGGACGCCTTTGAATGGCTTGAGAAGGCGGTGAAGCCCCGGTTTGATCTGGTAATTCTGGATCCGCCATCATTGGCGAAACGGGAGTCGGAACGTGAGGGCGCCATCCGCGCCTACGAACGTCTGGCCGCCGACGGAATCAGGCTGTTGCGGCGCGACGGCATTCTGGCCGCCGCGTCCTGTTCGGCGCACGTTTCGGCCGAGGATTTTTATGCGTCTGTTCTGCGCGCGGCCGGCCACTCCGGCCGGCAATTCCGCGAGGTGGAGCGAACGGGTCATCCGCCCGATCATCCGGCGACGTTTCCCGAGGCCCGTTATTTGAAGTGCGTCTTTCTTGGCATCACCGGCTGACCACTGATTCGTGGGGTGGGCCATCAAACGCACACTTGTCATCCCACCTGATCGGACGTAGGAATTGTCTCGGTCTAAACCTATTATGGGCGCAAAGAACCATTCCGATCGGGGAAGTTTTCCAGTCAATCACAGGGGATTCACCCTGATCGAACTGCTGGTGGTGATCGCCATCATCGCCATTCTTGCCGGTCTGCTGCTGCCCGCGCTGGCCAAGGCCAGGACCAAAGCGCAGGGAATCATGTGCATGAACAACCACAAGCAGCTAGCGCTGGCCTGGCGAATGTACGCAGAGGACAATGGTGATCGAATTCCCTTCGCGTTCGTGCTCGCCGGCGACCCGCGCTCATCGCAGGCATGGGTGCAGGGGATACTTGACTATGCTGCGCCGGCCACGCCCGATAACTGGAACCCGGATCTGCACGTTAAGAAGAGCCCACTCATGCGCTATCTGGGCAACAGTCTGGGAGTCTGGAAATGTCCGGCTGACACGAGCTTCGGACTGGCGTCGGGCAGGCGAGTTCCTCGCGTGCGCAGCATGGCGATGAGCCTCTGGACCGGAGGCCGAGGCGACGGCAACTTCTGGCCCAATAATCTCTCCGGCAACTGGGGCCCTACATGGCGCGTTTACTCCAAACTATCCGATATGGTTGACCCGGGTCCGTCCCAAACCTGGGTTCTGCTGGATGAACGGGAAGACAGCATTAACGACGGCTTTTTTGTCGTCCAGATGGAGGGTTATCCTAACATTGCCACCACGCATATGGTCGATTACCCGGCTGGCTACCACAACAAGGCCGGTGGCTTCTCCTTCGCCGACGGACACTCGGAAATTCACAAATGGAGGGACCCTCGCACGGTGCCGCCCCTCCGTAAGGGAGTGCCGCTAGCCCTGAATGTTTCACAACCGAACAGCGTGGACATTCAGTGGATGCGAGAAAACTCCACGAGGAAGAAGTAGCGACTCTTCGCGCCCGCGCCACTTCTCGGAGCGCGACCGGTCCCTCGGTCGCAGCAGCCACGGAGAACGGGGCGGCTCGGAGAGTTCAAGACGTCTCCTTAGACCTGGAGCCGCTGCGCGCCGGGACGTCGCGCGCTCCATGGCGCAGCATTTGGAGTAATACCAGCACTGCCGGGGCTTTCGAGCCGTGGCTCAATGGGTGCAATAATTCGGGGGATTCCTCATGGTTTCGCAGCGGCGGAGGGAAGCCGCATGTGCGCCGAAACGCACACTTGCCTCAACACCCGTTTTCGAGTAAGAAGCACGAAAGCCCAGATAACCTGCACGAATTATGCAAAGACCGAAAATAATTCCCGTGTGTACCACCATTCGGAGCGGCTTTCCGCGCAGAGCCTTTACCCTGATTGAACTTTTGGTGGTCATCGCGATCATTGCGATCCTTGCCGGACTGCTATTGCCGGCGCTGGCCAAGGCCAAGACCAAAGCCCAAGGCATCATGTGCATGAGTAACAACAGGCAAATGATGTTGGCTTGGAGGCTGTATTCGGATGATCAAAACGAAAAACTGGTTGGAGCCGCCAATTGGTCATTTCCGGCGAACGCGACTGGACCGGGCGGTGCCCCTTTTTTTGGCAACAATATTCCCAATTGGAGCGGCGGAAGTTGGTTAACACTGAACAATAAGGGCGATCCGAACAACTGGAATCACGATACCTATACGAAAAAGAGTCCGCTTTGGCCGTATTGTGGCAATTCCGTTGGCATCTGGAAATGTCCGGCGGACAAGAGTTATGCGATACCGACGAGTGGGCCCGACGCGAGGAGGCGCGTGGGTCGAATCCGCAGCATGTCGATGAATAACTGGGTTGGTGGTCCCGGCTGGGGCAATTCCGGCGCCTGGAGACCACTCAGCTCGTCCGGTTGGCTTACTTATACGAGGCAGCCCGAAATACTGAATCCCGGCCCGTCGCAAACTTTCGTTCTAGTGGAAGAGCGCGAAGACAGTATCAACGACGGTTACTTCGTCGTGGACATGGCTGGATATCCGAACCAGTCGAATGCCTGGAAGATTGTGGACTATCCGGCCAGTTACCACAATGGCGCGTGCGGGTTCTCGTTCGCCGATGGTCATGCGGAAATCCACAAGTGGCGAGACCCACGAACGGTTCCTAAGATGTCCGCGACCGACCGACCCCTTGACCAGCCCTCGCCAAGAAACGGGGATGTTTTCTGGATGCAACAGCGGAGCACCCGGACTGCAAGCGGCCCGGGCGCCAACTAAACGTTTCCAACGTTCGTCCGACCAAATCCGAACTCCGCCGATTCCGCAGCGCGGCGGAGTTCTTTTTTGAGAGGGACTCTCTCAATACCACCCTCAGTGCTTCAGATCGGAAAGCGCCATTTTCTCGTTTCATCTTCGGAAGGCCGTGTTATAAAGCGATCACTTTTGCCAGTCGGAACACCGGATGGCCAAAGGTCGGATGAGGCTCCGCGGCTTCATTCATTCAGCCCGGTAATGTCCGGCAAAAGAGTTGCAGTATGAGAGCCACCGGTACGGTCAGCGCGATTCTAAGTCATAAGGGTCACGAAGTCTGTTCGATTTCGCCGGATGCCACGGTCTTTGAGGCCATCCAGCTCATGGCGGACAAGAACATCGGCGCCCTGCTCGTGATGTCCGGTGACAAACTGATGGGAGTGTTGTCCGAACGCGATTATACGCGCAAGATCGCGATCAAGGGAAGGTCCTCCCGCGAGACGAAGGTCCACGAGATTCTTTCCAGCCCCGTGTTTTCGGCCACACCGGGTCATACCGTCGAAGACTGCATGAGATTGATGACGACCAATCGGGTTCGCCACCTTCCGATTCTCGACGGTGACAAGGTGGTGGGAGTGGTTTCGATCGGCGATCTGGTGAACTGGACGATCTCGGCGCAGAGCGCCGCGATCGAACAGTTGGAGAGCTACATCGCCGGGTTGTAACGGATCCGCGATTCGAGGAGGAGAGGGTGACATGGGGCCGGCGTTCGACGGAGGTTCAGGTTTTCTCTGCGGCGCTTGCCGATCCCTCTCGCCAGGAGAGAACGCCCCGAATTCTTGACGCACATTGCGGCGCGGCCGTCAA
>DATEKZ010000470.1:0-3770 GCA_035277185.1 Verrucomicrobiia bacterium | reverse complement strand
AGCGCAACGGTCCGACGCTCCGTCAACTGTCTCGAATGCAGTTAGAGAATTGGCTCGCCCTCACCCTAACCCCCCAAGGAGAGGGAACAGCCGAAGCGGCGTTCGAGACCCCAAGACGCTCGCCAGCAGAAGGTCGGGCATCGTCGCTCCCGAGGGCGCACCCAGCCACCACGCGGGTTCGCATCCTTCGAGGGCGGCAAACGGTTCACCCTCTCCTGGGGGAGAGGGCCGGTGGTGAGGGCGAGCGCTCATCTGACGTCATCGAAAATCTCTTGTGCCGGCGCTTCGAGTCGTGAAAAGTTCACGACCAGATCCATCCGGTGCTATGACCACACGACGAACTCGACTCCTTCTTGCCGCCCTGACGGTGGCGACGCCAGCTCTGCTCCACGCTGAAAACTGGCCGACCTGGCGCGGGCCGCGCGGCGACGGCACGAGCTCAGAAAAGAACGTTCCGATCCATTGGAGCGCGACCAGCAACAGCCTTTGGAAAGCGGAATTGCCCGGCATCGGCCACGCCTCGCCGATCATCTGGGGAGACCGCATCTTCACCGTCACCGCACTGACAGACAGCCAGGACCGCGTGTTGCTTTGCCTGGACCGACAACGCGGCGCCATCCTGTGGAAGCGGACCATCATTCACTCCCCGCTGGAACGAAAGCATTCGTTGAACAGCTACGCCTCCAGCACGCCGGTCACGGACGGCCAACAAGTCTATACCGCTTTCCTCGACCAGAACGAAATGGTCGTCGCCGCGTATGACTTCGCCGGAAACCGGAAGTGGCAGGTGCGGCCCGGGCCGTTCGCGAGCGTGCACGGCTTTTGCAGTTCGCCGGTTCTGTTCGGGGACAAGGTGATCGTAAACGGCGACCACGACGGCGATTCCTACCTCGTCGCATTGGACCGCGAGACAGGGAAAACGTTGTGGAAAACCCCGCGGCAAAACAAGACACGGAGCTATTGCGCGCCCCTGGTTCGCGAACTCGGCGGCCGCACACAGGTGGTGCTTTCCGGTGACAAGTCCGTGGCCAGCTACGATCCGAACGACGGCAAGCTTCACTGGATCATCGATGGCCCGACCGACCAATTCGTGGCGTCACCGGTTTACAGCCCGAAAGTGGACCTTCTTTTCATCACCGGCGGTTACCCGGACCATCACATCCTCGCCATCAAACCCGATGGCCGCGGCAACGTGACGAAGACGCACATCGTTTGGCGCACGAACAAAGGCGTCGCCTACGTCCCGTCCCCGATCATCGAGGGCGATTACTTCCTTATCGTCTCCGATTCCGGTGTGGCCCATTGTTTCGAGGCCGCGACCGGCAAATTGTTCTGGCAGGAACGCATGGGCGAACATCACGCCTCGCTCGTCTCTGCCAACGGCCTGGTCTATTTCCTCAACGACGACGGTGTGACGCGCGTGGTCAAACCGGGGCCGGACTTTCAGCTCATCGCCCAAAACGAAATCGGCGAAAAATGCTTTGCGTCGCCGGCGATCAGTGAAGGGCAGCTATTCCTGCGCGGAGAACAGAGCCTGTTCTGTGTTGGGCGCGTGTCTGACCGAGTTGCAACCATCCGATAATTCGCAGCGCGGCTGGCGCCGCAAGCAAAACGGACCGCGGCCTTCCAGGCCGCAGAGGCTACGACCATCCAGATGGTACTGGACGATCCCAACGCCTCGATCTTCCCGCACCTGCTGCGGCCTGGAAGGCCGCGGTCCGAAAAATCGTCGCGGCGCGCGATGATTTGGAGAGATACTGATACAGGAGCCAACGAGGAAACGGAGCAGCTTCTGTTCTTTCCGTTTGCTCCTGTTCCAATGGCGTCGATGCCGTTAAGCGGCCGACGCTCGAACATCCTTCTCTCAACCCTCAACTCATCGACTATCAACCAATAGTTCCTACCGTTTCCGCCTTCTGGACGGCCCGAAGTAATAGCCGCCGCTGAGCCGCACGCCGCGAATCCGGCGATCCGCCAAAGACGGCTGCCCCGCCTTCTGTTCGTCGAATACCATCGAATACTTGTAGTTGAAATTGTCCAGCTTCACCCGCTCGATTCGCTGGCTGATGAACCGCTCGATCGCCTGCACGTGCCGCGCGTCCTCCGCCACCATCAGCGTGAACGCGTCGCCCGATGCCTCGGCCCGGCCCGTGCGGCCAATCCGATGCACGTAATCCTCGGGATGCTGCGGAACGTCGAAGTTGATGACGTGACTGACGTTGGCGATGTCCAATCCGCGCGCAGCGATATCCGTGGCGACTAACACCTCGTAACGACCGTCGCGGAACCCGCGCAAGGCCTGTTCGCGTTCGCGCTGCGTGCGGTTCGAGTGAAGAATGGCCACGGCATGATTGTTCTTCTTCAACAGATTGCCGATCCGGTCGGCGCGATTCTTCGTGCGGCAGAAGACGATCACGGAATCGTAATTGACTCGTTCGAGCAGTTCGCGCAAGAGGTCCGACTTCTGATCGTCCGCCACGGGATAGATGACGTGCTTGACGGTCTCCGCCGGAGTGCGGCGGGCGCCGATCTCGACCGTCTGCGGCGATTTCATCGCCCAGTTGATCAACGATTCGATTTCCGGCGGGATGGTGGCGGAGAAGAGCGAGGTGTGCCGGTTGCGCGGACATTTGTCCACGATGCGGCGCACGTCGGGCAGGAAACCCATGTCGAGCATGCGATCCGCTTCGTCGATCACGAGGTATTTCACCTGGTCGAGCTTGCAGGTGCCTTGCTGGAGGTGGTCCAAAAGACGGCCTGGAGTGGCGACGATGATGTCCACGCCGGTGCGCAGGGCCTCATGTTGCTTGCCATAACCGACGCCGCCGAACACGACCGCAACGCGGAGGTTGGTGAAGCGCGCGAAATCGCGGATGGCGGTCTCCACCTGGGCGGCCAGTTCGCGGGTCGGTTCCAGCACGAGCATGCGAATTCTCGGCTGATGCTGGCCGAGCTGCGAAAGGATTGGGAGGGCAAACGCCGCGGTTTTGCCCGTGCCGGTTTGCGCGCTGCCGATAACGTCCTGGCCCGCCATGATCAAAGGAATGGCGCGCAGCTGGATGGGCGTGGGTTCGACGTAGCCCATCGCCTTGACCCCTTCCAGAACCGTCGACGAAAGCTCGAAATTAGTGAAAGCCATGTCGCAGAGTACCAACCGCCGCGACGAAAGGGAAGCAAATCGCCAAAAGAACCTTTTGACCTAATGTGCGGCCAGGAGCTTGGAAAGAATCCAAAAACCCAAAAGGATTAGAACGACCGGGGTGACAAGCGTGAACGCGCGCTCGCGGCGAATGGCAGCGTGCCCCATTTTCGCCAGCCAGTGAGTGCAAAGACACCAGACCCCTGTCAGGCATGAAAACGTGACGACCATCAGGACAAGATCGAAGTTGCGCATCGTGGCGAACAGCGGCGCGTAAACCGCGACATTGTCAGCGCCACTTGAAATCGTGATCCCGGCAATGGCTGATGTGCTCCTCCTGCTCATAAACGCTGTATCGATCAGGTGCTGCCGCTTTTCTGGATCGACTGGTTTGCGTAGTCGCCACAGGTCTTTGAGACCAAGCGATAATGGCAGGATTCCAAGAAGACCAATCCATCGTTGCGGCAAGAGGATGATCCCCCATGCAATACCTATGCTAAGGATGACCAACACCCCTACGCCCAGATATTGCCCCAACACAACCTGCCACTTCCGGGATCGGCCATCCGCAAAGAACGCGAGCAGAAGAAAAAAGTCGTCCACATTGGTTGAGGCAAAAACCAGCACGGCA
>DATEKZ010000469.1:0-6020 GCA_035277185.1 Verrucomicrobiia bacterium | reverse complement strand
CACCCTCGCTTCCATGGTCTTTGTCAACAAGGGCGGACGCTTCGAGGCCGTCGATTTGCCGCGCGACGCGCAACTGGCGCCGGCATTTGCCGTGAATGTGGCGGATTTCGACGGAGACGGTCAGGAGGACATTTTTCTGGGTCAGAATTTCTTCGCGACTCGTCCGGCGATGCCCCGACTGGATGCCGGCAGGGGGCTCTGGCTTCAGGGTAATGGCCGGGGAAGCTTTCGGGCGGTCCCCGGTGCGGAGTCGGGCATACTGTTATATGGCGAGCAGCGCGGCGCTGCCGCCGGAGATTTCGATGAAGATGGCCGCCTCGATCTGGCAGTTTCGCAAAACGGGGCCGCGACTGCTTTGTTCCAAAACGTCGCGGCCAAACCCGGATTGCGAATCCGGCTGCTTGGCCCTCCGGGCAATCCGGCGGCGGTGGGCGCGGTAATGCGTCTCCTGGCGGCGAACGGGCCGGGGCCGGCACGCGAAATTCATGTCGGTTCAGGTTATTGGTCGCAGGACAGCTCGGTCCAGATTCTAGGTAGCCCGGTCCCGCCGGAAAAACTATGGATCCGCTGGCCGGGAGGCCGCGAAACGACGACGCCAATCCCGTCCGGATCTCGAAAACTTGTCATCGATTCAGATGGACAATCCAGGTAACCAGATTCTGTTTGCGATCGGTGCGGGTCATAGCGCAGACCGGGGTTGGCCCCGATCCTGCGCGTCGGTCGGGGAAGCGTGTGGACTTTCGCCAAGGCGCTCGAACAAAGGGGGGTAAAGTTTCGTTGGCAAAAAGCACGATTGCGTTTCGTTGCGAGTTCGGTGTCTGACGCTGAAATTTTTTCCACTGTTTTTTTCCAATCCGAACTTTTTTCTTGCGAAGGCCGATACCTCAAACTAGTTCCGCGCCAAGATATGGTTTTGTAGCGATTGTATTACTTGCCAATTCTTCCTGTCGTTTCTCAATGTCGTTTCTCAACTCGAACACAACGATCAAAGGATATTTATGCGTCACGCGCTCTTGAAACAAATCACCCTGCTGGTTCTGCCGGGAGCATTCTTGATTTCCTCCGCGGTTCGCACGGCTGCGGGAACGTTTTCATCGGACTTCAACGCGGGCGTTCCTCCTGCGGGCATGACCCTCCATGGCACGGCCCTCAACTACGACCACTCCACTGGTGGCGTAGGCAATAGCGGCGTCTTGAAATTAACCGACGCGACAGGCAGCCAACAAGGCGGGGCAATCATCGACGATTTCGACAGTGGCGCAAGCATTGCCGGATTCGACGTCACTTTTGATCTTTATATCGGCAGCGGCAATGGGGCAGACGGAATGTCATTTTTCTTCGGTGATTTTGGCGACGCCGCCCACGCCGAGGAAGGTCCCGGAACAATAAACGGCCTGACGATTGTCTTCGACGTCTTTAACAGTGGAGGCACAGAGTTGCCGAAAGGGTAGACACGTCTTAGTTGCGCGCGGGCGAAGCCCTTTTCGCCTTCCTGACACGCTCGAGGTTCGACAGGGCGATGGGGTCGTTGGGGTTGATGCGCAGGGCATTCTCATAACAGGCCTCAGCCTCCGCGAGATTGCCTTGCATCAGGAAGACCGAGCCGAGACCTCCGTATGCCTGGTAGTCGTTCGGCTTGAGGCGCAATACGGTTTCAAACTCCACTCTTGCTTCCTCGAGCCGCTTCTGCCGGATGAAGATGCCGGCGAGCGCACTGTGAGCTTCGTGGTGGTCAGGACGCAGTTCCACCGCCGTGCGCAAATGATTCAGGGCCTCCGTGGTGCGTCCGAGGACGATCAGCGCAACTGCCAGTTTGGCGTGAGCTTCGGCATCTTTGGGATCAGAGCGAAGCAATGTCTCGTTTTCTTCCACGGCGTCTTTCGTAAACTTAACAAAGAAATCTCTGGCCAGAATCTCCCGATCCTGCGGAGTGCGCGGAAGGAGCTGCAATCCAAGCTCCCCCATCTCGTCGGTCGATTGGAGGCCGAATTTGACGCGTTTCGGCGGATGGTTTGGATTATGAGCATTGTCCGCCGAGTTATCGTAGGTGAAGTGCATCACCAGCGTCGTCCCTTTCGGGAGGAACACCGGCTCCGCATAGCGATAGTCGCCTTGCCAGTTGAAATCCCAGTTCTTGATCAACAGCAGCCATTTCTTCGCGCCGTCGGGCAGGAGGGCGTAGCCCTGCAGTTCCTTCCCGAGATAATGGGTGTGCGGAAGGATGCGAAGCAGATGCACGTCCACCGGCAATACATAACGGTTTTCAATCGAATAGTCCCTGACTCCGGGAGGAATATCGATGGCATAGCGCAGGAGGTTTATTCGGTACGGAATGTTCGTGGGCGGCTTGTCAGTAAAATAGAACCCAACGGCAGGCAAAACCGTTTCCGACCGGCCGGACGGCTGCAGGTGCATTTGCAGGACCAAATCCGAGTCTTTCTCCAGCACCCACGACAAACCGTCGGGCGACACATACGGTCGCTTGCCCGGCTGCCATCCGAGCAATTGTCCACCGGGAGTCTCCGCGCTTTCCGGAACCCGCATCCCGCCGAAACTCGGAGGAGTGGCATTGTCCACCAGGTGTCGGGACTGCCGGCTGGCATCGACATACATGAAAGTATGATGGACGACCTTGCCGTTTCCGGGGCGGAATTCGACCGCCCGCACAAATCTTCGTTCCGTCGTCGGAATTGGAACGACGAAATTGCGATAAACATCCTTGCCATCCGGCGCGAGCGTGTAGGCGGAAGGCAGCGTGACGGCCAAATCCGGCTGGCCGAGTTCCCACCCTTCAAGCCATTCAGGCAAGGGGGGCAGATCGGAGGCCCGCCCCTCTATGGCCCCTTCGATTACCCACTGCTTGATCATGCC
Source organism: Verrucomicrobiia bacterium (assembly GCA_035277185.1). GTDB lineage: Bacteria > Verrucomicrobiota > Verrucomicrobiia > Limisphaerales > AV2 > DATEKZ01. Next base: position 3,149 of record DATEKZ010000469.1, on the reverse strand, counting down.
GATCTGATCCGCGCTCAAACGACGCTCGTCTGCGAAATTGCCGTGGCCGGGCTCCGGCAACCAGGGCGGCATGTACCGTTTTTCTGTCACTTCCACGATCAATTCTCCACGCTTCTTCACTTCTGCGTAGTCCAGCAAGCTGAACGGCGCCGGCTGGCCAGGTCGATGGCACGGCGCGCAATTGTTAAAAATGACGGGAGCTATATCCCTGTTGAAGGTCAACGTGCCTTGCGGACGCGGAATGTAGGTTGAAGAGGCGCCAACCTTTTCCGATGAGGACGATATTACCCAGACAACGATGCCCGCCAGGACGCTTCCCAGAAGAGCCAGACCGATCGGCCACCGCCGGCGCTTCCCGGGCGATTCGTCCGGGACGGACGTTCTTCTGAAATCTGTCTTTCGCTTTCGCTTGTCGTGTTTCTTCATTCCGGATCAGGAGCCTGGCAGTCGAAAGCCGATGAGGTCGAGTGGACAGGTTTCAGACGGGAGAGAGCGAGGACAAAATGCCATTGGCCCGAGGATTGGATTGGACCTTGAGGGAACGCATCAGGTCGGACGGGGGACCGTTTCCGCTATTTTCCGAAATTCGCGGGCCAATCGGGTCAGCGCGGGCCAGTCGTCGTTGGCTAGAATGTCGCGGGTGATGAGGGAAGAACCGACGCCCAAAGCCGCACATCCTGCCTTCAGGAAATCAGCCGCCGTGGCCAGATCCACGCCGCCCGTCGGAACGATCCGCAGATGGGGCAGGGGAGCACGGATCGCCCTGATGTAACCCGGACCGAGTCCGTCCGCGGGAAAGATCTTGATGAAATCCGCGCCGGCTTCGTGAGCCAATTGCGCCTCGGTCGGCGTGTAAGCGCCCAACATGATCGGTCGATCAGCCGCGTGAGCCATGCCGACCAGCTCCGGCCGCAGAATCGGGCTGACGACGAACTCCGCGCCCGCTTCAAGGGCCGCCCGGCATGTTTTCCCATCAAGCACGGTGCCGATCCCAATCAATCCGCGCGGGCCAACCCGCTGTTTCGTTTCACGGATCGCTTCGATCGCATTGGGAGTCGTCATCGTGATCTCGACGGCAGTGACGCCGCCGGCGATGAGGGCTTCAGACAGCGGCAGGACCTGCTCCTGGCGATGGGCGCGGACGACGGCGATGAGGCCAGGACGGGTCAGTTGAGAAACGATTTCCGAGCGGGAACGCATGTTCATCACTGATGAGCCTGAACCTTCAAAATTCGGATGCGCATTGGAGCCATGAACCCTTCGCAATCCCCCTCACCCGACCTCCGGTCACCCTCTCCCCCACCGGGGGAGAGGGACGGGGTAAGGGGGCGATCCCGACCGGAATCCCGATGCGTCTCCGGCCGAACGACGCGATCAGAGTTCCTTCACCCGGCCGCATTGCGCGGACGGCACCGTCTCGCTCGATGTCGAATGGGGCCGAGTGGGTGGCGGAGAATTGCGCGCGGGCGGTTACATCCACCTCAAAACCATCCGCCGTGCGCGCCGTAATCAGGACGCCGTGACGCAGGGCATCCGCGGAGAGGAAGATTTGCTCCGGCTCAGCGGAGAGAGAAACGGCGCTTCCAATTTGCGGCCGACGTGAGGAGGCTCTGATCGGTTCAGAGAGAGAAGGTTCTTTTGGAACTGAGGTCAGGGCCTCCTGGCGTCGGCTGCTGCGGCTGGCAGTGATCGGTGGCCTCGCGACGCGTATCACTTCGTTGGTTGTAGGGTCCAGCTTCGCAAGCAATTTGCGCTCGCTGTTCCAGACGCGGACGCCGCCGTCGTGGCTTCCCGCGAAGATGACTTTGGCGTCCGGCGTAGTGACCAGGGACAGAATGGCTTCATTTGCATCCCCGATCTTTTTCTCATCGCCGCCCCTGGAGCTTTGCTCTCCGGTGTGCGCCTTGAGATTGTTGTAGGAGAACACGTCGCCGCCATCCGTTGCCGCGACAATCACATGACCTTCGCCCGGCCAGGCGACGGCCGTGACGGCGGCGGAATGGCTGCCGAGGCTGATGATCTTCTCACGGGTTTTGATGTCCCAGACCTTGATCTCCTTGTCCGCGCCGCCGCTGACGACCTGGGTGGCGTTCGTGTTGAAAGCGACACCGAGCACCTGGGCGGTGTGGCCTTCGAGTCCGACCAGCTCCTTCTTCGAGTCGGTATCCCAAAGCCTGATCAGTCTGTCGCCGCCCGCCGTGACGAGCTGTTTCGCGTCGTGGCTGAATTCCAGGTCAAAGATCGTGTCACCATGTGCGCGCCATGAGGCAACGATCCGGCGCCCGGCGATGTCGATCATCCGGACATAGCCACTCTGTCCCGTGACACCATCCGCCAACGCCAGTGTCTTTCCGTCGGGAGCGAAATCGAGCGCGGTCACTCGTCCCGCCAAACCCTGTATCCATTCGCGTTCCAGTTTGAACGACTCCGCGTCCCAGAGCACGAGCCGACGGAATGCGCCTGACGCCAACCAGCGCCCGTCCGAACTCCATGCCAGCGCCTGCACGGCGTCTCGATGCGCCCCCAATTGCGCGAGTATGGGAAAATTCGTCTGCGACGCATCGTGTACCACGATTGAATTGGCGCGGCCAATGGCGAGTCTTTTTCCGTCGGGCGACAACGCGAGCGCCCCGACAGGCTGATAGGACGCCGGCAACGGTTCAAGTCGCACCGGCGTCACGCCGGGCTCCTCGTCCGAGGGCGCCTTCGCATCCCAGACGAGTCCGCCTTTGATCCAGTCGCGAATCGCTTTGATTTGGGCGTCCGTGAGTTGCTTTTTGGGGGGCATGTGCGGATCGGCGTTGCGGAGCAGCGCTTTGGCAAGCCGGCTCGAGTCCGGTTTGCCCGGCACGACCACCGGGCCATCGTCGTTGCCCTTAAGAAGCGCCTCTCGCGAGGTGAGCATCAACCCGCCCTTTTTCTTCTCCTCGTTGTGGCAGGCGAAACACTCCGTCCGTAAAATCCTGGCCGCCTCGGTTGCGATCAGGTTCGGCCGCGTCAGTCGTTGTTCCCGCCCCATTTGTGCGGCAAGACACAAGACCGAAGTCAAAACGACGCCCGCGCTCACTCGAGCAACGCCAAGGGGGCGATGGAAACCAGTGATCATTGATGGTCGGATGCCACAAAGCCGATGCCCTGATTCTGCGGGA
>DATEKZ010000468.1:0-5411 GCA_035277185.1 Verrucomicrobiia bacterium | reverse complement strand
CGAGCTTCACGAATTTCACGACCGCGTTCGTCGGCCATTGCCGCACCTGCAAATACCAGGCGGTCGTCGTCTGAAAAAACTCCTGCAAGGCCCGGAGCCGTTCTTCGGTGTATTGGTCCGTCTCCTTGTCCTTCTCCGCCTCGGCGATGCAATCGCGCAACAGCGCCAGGGTAGGGTCAATTTCCCGGCGTTTTCGCTCGTCCAACACAGCCCGGAACATCTCCCAGGCATCCTTCATCGACTCAAAATGGTCCCGCTTGTCGCCCATGACGTGGACCAGCCGCACGATCCCCCACCCTTGCAGTTCCTTCAGGCTGGTGCTGACGTTGGAACGGGCCACATCCAGGGTCTCCACGATCTCCTCGGCGTTGAGCGGCTTTTTCGAAATGAAGAGCAGGGCGTGAATCTGGGCCACGGTCCGATTGATGCCCCAGCGTGTCCCCATCTCACCCCAGTGAAGGACGAACTTCTGTTGGACTGACGAGAGCTTGTTCATTCCACTGATTTCTGTCTATTCAGAAAATACCGCTATTCTCGCCGGAAGCAAGAATTCTTTTGTGGGCCAGGAACTCTCTGAAGCCCCACGGCCAATAGTCCCGGCGCCGTTCTGCGTCGTCTCCGCATGCCGATCACTCGCCAAATTCCAGATAACCAAACTTCTCCGGGGTGTGCGCCGTAGCGGTTGCGGTTGGACTCCACGCCAGAAAGGCTTTGTGCGCGCGATCGTGGCGATAGAGATTCAGTCGCCAGCGCGTGCCGGCAGTCGGCGCTGTGTCGCTCAACGCCTTGAGCGGAATGCGCAGTTCGGCCCCCCACTTTTTCGTCGTTTCATCCACAAAAACCGCCGACTCAAAGCCGCTGTTCCAGTCCAAGCCTTTCGTTGGACCGCCCAGTTCCAGATCCAGGTGTTCGCCGGTGGGTGACACTTCGAATTCATAATAGTGCTTCCTGTTGCCGGCATCCGTTCCGATGAAAGCTTCCACGACATCACGGTCCCAAAGCCCGACGCGCTCCTTGCTTGAATCAACGGGCGAAAAAGTTGTCAGTTCGGTGAACGGACCCTCGTAACCGAGGTAAAGCCACCGATCCGACCAGAGCAGCCGTACCTGGGTCGAAATCTCAGCCCGCGCGATTCCTTCCCTGAGAGTATGTTCAACCATCGCGGCGGGCGCACGGCGCCAGTCACCCTCGTTCAATTTCCCGTCGATGCGGATCTCTTCACCCGCCCCGGTACGCACGGCCTTGACCGCAGGGGCCGGTAACGACCTCACGAGCAATCGTGCCGCATTATCGAAATAAACCTTGCGCAGCACCGAAGGCGGCAGACCGATGGCATCGATTTTCCAATCGCCCTGAATCGGTGTCATGTGCTCGAACTGCCGGTCGTTCGTCTCCAGCCATCGCCAGTGCTTCTCGAAGAACGAGACGGCATCGTCGTCCGTCGGCGGCGGACCGCTCCCTCCGGAACCGAGTGTCAACCGGTCATAAGCCTGAAAATCCGTCGCGAAAACAATCCGGTCCTGATGTTTGACGAACAGGCGTCGAACTTTCGCTGGATCGTGACGGCCAATCTCCGGAACGCGAGCCGCCAGGTCGGCCATCATGTTGGAATACTTGTCGAGCGATCGTTCCACCCAATCGAGGTCTTCGGCGTTGTTCGCAAAATGGACGCAAACAAAGGTCGTCTTCGGGTGCCGTTCGATCACCCGGTTCAGGGCCGCGAGCAGCTCCTCTCGCGCCGGATAGATGTTCGGATCGCCAAACCACCAGGCGCGATGATCCTTCAGCTCCGTCCAACGCTCATTTCTGTCGTTGTACGGAAGCCAGAAGGCCTTCGGGTCGGCGACGTGAATGGAAACCGGCATTCCGAGTTCGCCGCAACGCTTCCAGACCGGATCCAGCTTCGGGTCGTCGATCTCGATCAACTTTCCCTCCTTGTCGCGAAGATAGAGCCCCAGACGCTTGTACTCCTTCAGGCCCGCCGCGCCCAGACGATGCCCCTCCTCCACCTGTTTCACCGCGCGCTCCGAAAAGCCCGGATCATCCCAGCCTTTGTAGTCGAGATTCATGTAGTGCACGAACCGACCGGGAAAAAGCTCGTCCGCGATTTTCTTGTTCCGTTCGAATGGCGACGGCTTGCCTTCCTCGTGCGTCGTCACGCCACCGCTCAAATTGCCCCCAACGCCGATGCCGGCCCGGTCCATGATGCGAATGGCGCGACCAAGATGTTCGGGGGTGTAATTGATGTGCTGGTGCAGATCAATCGTGCGGCGCTCCACGCGCCACTTTGCGGCAACTTCCTGGACTTCGGCCACGGTCTCCGCGCCGCCTAACCCCGGACAGCACGAGACAGAGATCAGGACTGCGAGTCGCCAATTGGTATTCCGCCCCGCCGGAAAGAGAGGACATAGAAAAGTTAAGCCGGATTTCATGGTCAGCAGCGCCAGTCAATGCCAACGGGCGCAAACCCTCAAGTCATATCAGTCTGGATGATGGCAGGTGAACACCTCAGTTGCCGTCACTTGACTTCTTTGAAGCACCACTTAACGTCAACGCAAATAAGGAGCTCTCACACGAAATGAGACGCACATTACGAGGCGCCGGATTCTGGTGGGTCGTTTCCCTGGTGTGCCTTCTTTGCGCCGCAAATGCAGGCCCTGCCACATCCTGGCAGTTGAGCCAAGGCAACCCTTCGGACGGCTTACTGCGCGCCATCGTATATGTGAACGGCAATTTCGTCGTCGCGAGTCGAGGCCAACTCTTAAGGTCGATCGATGGGGTGACTTGGACGCGAGCTGGAGCCGTCCAGTTTGATGACATCACTTTCGGCCAGGACACCTATGCGGCGGTTGGCCTGTGGGCAGGAATTCAGACTTCGCCCGACGGCGTGACGTGGACGCAACGAATTCTCAAGGCCGGTGCCCGGGATCGCGTCAGGAACGCCATAGCTTACGGAAACGGGACGTTCGTATCGATCAGTGGAGAATCCGCTGGTCTCTTTTGGACTCACTATATCGAGACTTCCAGGGACGGCATCGAATGGGGAGACACCCGGCGCGCGGAGTTCGGTCAGGGCGGAGATGATTTCGGAATCACGTTTGCAAACGGAATGTTTGTAGCCGTCGGGTTTAACGCCATCTATACCTCCACTGACGCCATCTCCTCGAATAGCTGGACCCGGCACACCTATTCGCCTCCTGTCCGTCTTCATGATGTCGTCTATGCGGACGACCGGTTTTTGGCGGTTGGATCTGGCGGAACGATCTTATCCTCACCGGACGCAGCCACGTGGACGGCTCTGAACTCGAGCGTGACGAGTGAACTCCGCGGCGTTGCCTGGGGTCAGGGCACGTTCGTCGCGGTGGGCGATGGCGGCACGATTTTGACTTCAACGAACGGCAGTGATTGGGTTCGCCAGGATTCCGGCGTCACCGTGTCCCTGAATGACGTTTGCTACGCTAACAATCAATTCGTCGCCGTCGGGGAGAACGGAACCATTCTCCAGTCAACGAATGTGGAGCCACCAACGTTAAGCGGCAAATACGTCGCCGATGGCGGATTCAATCTGACTCTAGCTGGAGGAACGGCGCCGGCCTACAGGATTCAGTCCTCCGCAGATCTCGAATCCTGGGCGGATTTGGTGACCGTGACCAACACACAAGGATTGACGCACTACACTGACACAGCCGCGACAGTACTAAATCAGCGTTTCTACCGCGTGCTTTCGCGCTAGCTTTGCGATCATGAACTGCCGGCATTACGCGTCGTAACGCTTAACGAATTGCCCGCTTCCACATCGGTCAAGTGGTCAGTCCATTAACTGACCCCGGCTTTCCGAATCTTCCACGGGCAAGTCAAACCTCGAATGAGGCAGCGGCGGGCGGCAACTCGCGCCGGATTTCGCTCAACCGATAGCCGAAGCCAGCCGCGCGCACCGTGCGAAGGTCAACCATCCCTTCGTGCCGGCGGTAAACGCCCGGATGCACCGCCGCTTCCGGCGCCGACGCCTCCGGATAAAACTGCATCGCGTTCGTCTCCACGCCCATGATGGTGCCAACGTGCGCGGCCAGCAGCACGTGCGGAATCTGCGCGAGCATCGGATTGGTCAGGTCCTGCACCATGAGTTGCATCCCGTGCGCCTTCGCCCAACAGGCGCCGAGCAGAGCGCCGGTCTGCGTTTTGCAGGTTTTCAGAGCCACACCCGTCCAGCCCAATTCGCGGCCAAGCCTTATCATCCGCCAATCGTGCGCGCTTTCATCGAGGAAGAGCGGTTTGCGCGAGGCTACGCTGCGAACGTCGATGCCGTGTTCCTCCAGTTCGTAGGGAAATGGCTGCTCGACATAGAGAAGCATCTCAAAAATGCGCGCGTGGCCGGCTCGCAGGCGATCCAGCACGTCGTTCACGTAGGCGGGCTCGGTGACCGTGCAGTTGAAGTCCGCGGACAGGTGCTCGACCCCGTGTTCGACCGCGATCCGGCCGACCCGGGTCATGCGCTGAAAATCCCATTCCGCATCGTTGCCGCGCAACTTCACCTTGAGGCATTTCAACCCGTCGCGGCGAATCCAGTCGGCGAGGACCACCGGGTAACCGTCATCGGGTTCGTGGCCGGTTCGTTCGGACGGATCCAGCAGATCGAGACCGCCGACGAGATGCCAGGCGGGGAGCCGACTCTCGCGTTGCGGCAGCAGAAATTCGCCCACGTGCTTTGCCTTGAAGGACACTTTGGCATTGGCGGCGGGTTGAATGAATGCCGCGAGGTCGCGACTGATGAACTCCGGCCCGTAGGTTTCATAGACCGGCCGTTGAAGCAGATTGCCGTAGGCGTCGTGGATCGCCTGATCGAAGACCGAGCAGCAAACCAGCGCCGCCAGCCATGGCATCCGGTCCCCTGCCCTGTTGTCGGCACGATTCATCTCCTCCAAAGACGCGGGAAGCACTTGCCCCTGGAAGTCATAGCCGATCTCAATCGGATGTCCGAGTGCCTGGAACTCCGTCCACTCTTCGGCGAGTCGGACGCAAAAATCCTTCAGCGTCTGATGGCGGACTTCATACGACGTCTTACTTGGCCACACCCACTGCACGCTCAACGGGGTTTCGCCCCAGCCTTCCGCGCTCCGGCCGTTCCGGTCGGACACGCGCACGCACGCGCGGGCACAAGTCACGGAGGTAACCGTTTCCGTCCCGAACTTCAACGGGATGCGCATCTGGATCGGGATGAAATAGAGCCGCGCGCCGGTAACGCGAATGTCGGTCGGTTTACTCATGGGATTTCACGGATGGATACGGATTAACCCAACGCGGCTTGCGCCGCAACCACAGATGAAGGGCCGCAAGGGACAGCACGGCATAACCGCAACCGAAGGACCGCGGGTCTGCGACCCGCAGCAGCGTCGGTAGCTCTGCCCGATTGG
>DATEKZ010000467.1:0-3217 GCA_035277185.1 Verrucomicrobiia bacterium | reverse complement strand
GGGGCGCTTTGTTGGCGGGTCACCGCAGTGCCGATGCTTCCGCCCCGCGCGCGCATCTGTTTGTGGCGCCTTTCGCACATGATTCTGGACGGCGTTTGTGCCGATTCGTCGAGACTTGATGCCCTGCTTCGTCCCGGTTATCGACCTTTCAGGGAATGTCTGGAAACGATTTACCGCCGGACTCCGTCGGTGGAGCCTGCCAACGCGGATGGCTTGTCGGGACATCCTGCGATCACCCGCAGAACCGCGCTGTGAAGCCTCCTGCAAAGCCCGCCTTGAAAGAGCCGGGAAGCCGGCGTGGGCCGCAGAACCGGGGGCGCGATCTCACCGCGCTGATTCTGCTGACGCTCGCCATCTTCGTTGTTTTCTGGCCTTTGACCCGCGCTGAATTCATCAACTACGACGATCCGGACTACGTAACGAACAACCTGCATGTCCGTGGTCTGACCGGTCCGAATATCTCGTGGGCCTTCCAGTCGTTGTTCATTTACTGGCAACCGCTCACCTGGCTGTCCTACATGGTGGATTACGAGTTATACGGCCTGAAGGCGTCTGGATTTCATTTGACCAACCTTGCGCTGCACGTTGGAAACAGCCTTGTTCTCTTCGTTTTCCTGAAGCGCGCTACCGGGGCTCACTGGCGAAGTTTGTTGGTGACCGCCCTGTTTGCCTTTCACCCGCTCCATGTCGAGACGGTGGCCTGGATTTCGGAGCGCAAGGGCGCACTCAGCACATTGTTCTGGTTCCTCGCGCTGGTCGCCTACGAACGCTATGCCAGGCGGCCCGGCGCGGGACGGTATCTGATGGTGATCGTGTGTTTCGCGCTCGGTTTGATGGCCAAATCGATGCTCGTCACGTTCCCGTTTATGCTGTTGTTGCTGGACTGGTGGCCGCTTCGGCGCTTCCGCGATTCACCGCATGGTGCCACCACCCTGGACGTAGAAAAAAAACAGGCGCCCCTGGGATTGTCGAGGAAGACGCTTGGGTTCCTTTTGTTGGAGAAGGTCCCTCTCCTGGCGCTCTCCGCAGTTTCGGGTGTCCTGACCCTGCTGGCACAGCGGCAGGCCGACGCACTCGTGACCCTGCAAAGCCTTCCGTTCGTTGATCGACTGGCCAACAGCATCAAGGCCTACGGCACGTATCTGATCCAGACGTTGTGGCCGATGGATCTGATCGTGTTCTATCCGCGGACGGAACACTGGGCGCCCGGGCAATTGGCGCTGGCGGCCGCAGTCATACTGGGCATCTCGGTAATGGCGCTCGTCTGGATGCGGCGACGCCCTCACTTGTTCGTTGGATGGTTCTGGTTCCTCGGCGTCCTGGTCCCGGTGAGCGGACTTCTCCAGGCCGGCGATCAGGCCGTGGCGGACCGCTACACCTACGTCCCTTTGGTGGGGCTGTTCATTCTTGCAACCTGGGAGGCCGCGAAGTTTGCCGGCAACAATGCTTTCGTCCCGAGGGCGATCGCGGGCGTGGGTGCTGCCGCGGCTATGGCGTGCGGAATTGCGGCCTCCCGGCAGGTGCGGCATTGGCAGAGTACGCAGACGCTGTTCGAACACGCATTTCGCGCTGACCCGGACAACCCTCAGGTTTGCGCCGTCGTGGGAAGCCTGCGCTCGGCGGAGGGCCGGTACGACGACGCCATCCGGCTCTTCGAGCACGCCCTCCGCTTGAATCCAAAGCAGTCCGATGCCCACGTGCATCTGGGCCTGACTCTGGAGAAGCAGAACAAGCTCGGAGAGGCCGTCGGCCACTATGGCGAGGCGCTCCGGATCAAGCCAGGCTACGTCGAAGCCCGGCTTCTTCTGGGATTGGCTCTGAGCCGCCAGGGCAAGCCCTCGGACGCGGTGGAGCAGTTCCAGGCCGTGTTGCAGCTCCGCCCGGATTCGGCGGCCGCGCACAACAACCTGGCGATGGCTCTCTATGCTCAGGGAAGGGCGGACGAAGCCATCGCGCATCTCGAAACCGCTCTACGGATCGATCCTCATCTTGCCACGGCCCGCGAAAACCTTGCCGTTGCGCTCCAGGCCAGGGGAGATCCAGCCCAGGCGGCCGCTCATCTTCGTGCAGCCCTTGCGGTCGCACCCCAATCGGCTACGGCGCATCTGAACCTGGCGAACATTCTGTTCTCCCAGGGGCAGACGGCGGGGGCATTGGACCACCTCCGTGAGGCAGTGCGGTTGGAGCCCGATCGCGCGGAGTGGTTGAACAATCTGGCGTGGATACTGGCGACTCATCCCGAAGCAGCGTTTCGGAATGGCGCGGAAGCTGTGCGGTTGGCGGACAAGGCTTGCCGACTCACCGAGTTCAAGCGCGCGATATTCGTCGGCACACTGGCGGCCGCACAGGCCGAAACGGGAAGTTTTGACGATGCTATTCGGATCGGGAGAATGGCGCACGACCTCGCGATTGCGGCGGGTGAGAAAGAACTGGCTGAAACCAACCTCAAACTGATCGAGCTTTATCGTGCCCAAAGGCCTTATCGCTCCGACCGGTAGTCGTCGGCACCTCAACTCACTTCACGTCGCTCGACGGCCTCGCGGCTGCATTGGCGCTGTGCTCCGGCGAAGCCGGCAAAGAATCTAATTTCTTCGCACGCCTGAATGGCTCATCACGACGCTGCCGTCGCCTTTGCACTCGTGCCCGTGAATCCGGCAGCGGAAGAGTACTTTGGTTTCAAATCCGGGAGTCGATTCGGTCAAACCCCTGGTCACGTAATCGTAGCTGTTCCACGAGGGGTCGAAGCCGGCCCAGTCCGAAGCCGCGGCGGCTGCCGGGTTTGAGTCCAACGGGCAAACCAGAACCTTCGGGCTGACCAACTCATTCGTCATCGACAGGAAATCCGGCGGGAAGGCGTCGTTGTGGTCCGTGGCATAGATTCTTGCCGCAAGGCCCATTTGTTTCAGGTTGTTCACGCAGCGAATGGACGCAGCCCGGTCTTTGGCCTTGGCGAGAGCCGGCAGGGTCATGCCGGCGATGATGGCCGCTGGCGCGACGACGAGGGGAAGGAGGACGGCGGTGGCGGGTTGTTGTGTGCCGTGGCCCACGGTGAACCAGCCTTCCGCCGTGGTTCGACCTACAACGAAGGAGGACACAGGTTGATTCACCGAATAGATTTTTTTGAGGAGGGCCGCAGGCACTTCTTTGCTGCGACTTGAGGCTGCGTTGAAAATCTCCATCTGGACCCGTTGCGCGGTGTCGCCCAGCCGCTGGCTGA
>DATEKZ010000466.1:0-3564 GCA_035277185.1 Verrucomicrobiia bacterium | reverse complement strand
CACGATTCGGTCAGTCCCTTAATTCAATGGCAGTGCACCCCGGCCCTCTCCCCCAGGAGAGGGAGAAGCTCTCGAGCGCCTCGCCTAACCTCACCATCCCGCGACTCGTCCCAGCGTGGCCGAAGGGAGTTCCCTCTCCTGGGCCGGAACGATGCCGTTTAACCACGGATCAACACAGATTAACACAGATGAGAGAAGGCCGGATGCGATGGTTCCGAACTCTGAACCGGATTCACTATTCAGTGAGCGTCCGAGCAAGGTCATTCATGCTTGTTCGCTCCGATCCATCTGTGTCCATCTGTGTCTATCTGTGGTTTCCTCCTGCGTCGTTACGGCTCGGGGAGAGGGCTAGCGTGAGGGCGAGCCAATTCTCTAACTGCATCGTTACGGCCCAGTGGGAGAGGGATCGGGTGGGGAGTCGTTTTTATTCGACACCCCGCGGGCGACCCTCGAAGCTTGGCGCCATGTCCTCGCTCGCGGACTATCACATGCACACGCCGTTGTGCCACCACGCCACCGGCGAACCCACGGAGTACGCCGCGCGGGCGCTCGAAGTTGGCCTAACCGAGATCGGGTTTTCCGAACACTCACCCATGCCGCGGGACGACTTCGACGACTGGCGGATGCTGCTCGGCGACCTCGATTCCTACGTGGAGAAAGTCTATAGGGCGCGGACCGACCACCCGCGTCTCACCATCAAGCTGGCGCTCGAAGTGGATTACATTCCCGGTCATGAAGAGTGGATTCGCGACCTGGCCGGCCGTCATCCGTGGGATTACTTCATCGGATCGGTCCATTACGTCTCCGACTCCTGGGACCTCGACAATCCGAAGAAGCTCTCGGAATGGAAAAAGCGCGACCCGATGGAAGTCTGGTCGGTTTACTTTGAGCGGCTGACCATGGCCGCGGAGTCCGGCCTGTTCGAGATCATCGGCCACGCCGACCTGCCCAAAAAATTCTGCTATTATCCGGCGCAGGATTGCACTCCGCTGTTTGAGCGTTTTCTCTCCGCCGCGAAAAAGCATGGGACGGCCATCGAACTCAACACCGCGGGCTTGCGCAAGGAGTGCAAAGAGATCTATCCCAGCCCGCGTTTCCTCCAACTGGCGGCGGCGAAGGGCGTGCCGATCACGTTTGCTTCGGACGCGCATGCAATCCATGAAGTGGGAATGAATTTCAAAGAGGCGGTCGCCCTGGCCCGCAGCGTTGGCTATACCCAATGTCGCCGGTTCACGAAACGGCAGAGTGAATCCGTGCCGTTCTAACGGCAACTCACTTGCTGATGCCCCGCTCGCTCGCTCGGACAAACTGAATCAGGTGCTGAACTTCCGGGTGGGGCGGAAGTTCGGACTCGATCCGCGCGAGCGCGTTGGAAATCGTCAGCCCTTCGCGGAACAATATCTTGTAGGCCTGTTTCAACGCCCCCTGCACCTCCTCGGATACCTCGTTCCGGTCGAGACCCACTTTGTTGATCGTGCGCGTCTCGGCCGGGTTGCCATCCGCGAGCATATAAGGGGGAACATCCTGGACGACTTTGGAACAGCCGCCCGTGATGGCCATCCGACCGATCCGGCAGAACTGATGCACGGCGGTCAGGCCGCCAATGACGGCGTAGTCCTCGACGATCACGTGCCCGGCGAGCGTGCCGACGTTGGACATGATGATGTGATCGCCAAGCGTGACATTATGCGCGATGTGGCTGTAGGCCAGAATGTGGTTGTGGGAACCAACCCGGGTCACTTCGCCTTCGCCCGTTGCGCTGTGAACGGTGACATATTCCCGGAACGTGTTTTCGTCCCCTATTTCCGTAAACGTCGTTCCCCCCTTCCACTTGAGGTCCTGCGTCCTCAATCCGATGCTGGCAAACGGAAAGATTTCATTCCTGCGGCCGAGCCGGGTGTGACCGTCGATGACCACGTGGGAGTGGAGGAGGCAGCCTTCGCCGAGCACGACGTGTTCGCCGACCAGGCAATAGGGCCCGATCTCGCAATCGGCGCCGATGACCGCCCTGGGATGAACGACGGCCGAAGGATGAATCTTGGACATCATCGCTCACCGCCGCCGGCAGGCAGCCGAACCCTCCGGCGCCAGGTTTGGAGAAGGGAATTGGGTCGCCGGCGCTCTCATCGACTCAACTCTCTGCGATCATGAAGGTCACTTCGGCTTCACTGACGACCTCTTCATTGACGTAGCAAACGCCTTTGGCCTTGCCGATCTTGCCGCGGGATTTCGTCAGCTCGACATCAATGACCAGGGTGTCGCCCGGCCGAACCGGTTTGCGCCATTTCACGTTCTCCGCCGACATGAAGTAGGCCAGTTTGCCGAAGTTCTCCACCTGGCGAAGCGTCAGGATGCCGGCCACCTGCGCTATGGCCTCCAGTTGCAGCACGCCGGGCATGATCGGATGATTGGGGAAGTGTCCCTGAAAGAACGGCTCGTTGATACTGACGTTCTTGATGCCAGTGATCCGGTTCCCGTCAATCCGGCTGACGCGGTCCACCATCAGGAAGGGAAAGCGATGCGGCAGAATCTTCATGACTTGCGTTGTGTCGAGCGAACTCCCCTGTTGGACAAGGTCCAGCAATTGCGAGGCCTCCGAGGACACGGCCGCTCCGGCCGGCCCGGGCGGCGGGGCAAACGTCTGGGCGGCCACCAATGGCCGGCGCATCTGCGTGACGATCTGCCTCGCCAGCTCGCAGTTGGCGGTATGGCTCGGTTTGATGGCAATCACGTGGCCGAGCACGGGCCGGCCAACCAACGCCAGATCGCCGAGAATGTCCAGCACCTTGTGCCGGACGAATTCCTCCACATAACGCAACGGCTCCGTCGTGAGCACGGCGTCATCGCGAATCACCACGGCGTTCTCCAGGCTGCCGCCTTTGATGAGACCATTCTTGATCAGAAACTCAATTTCCTCGTAGAAGCAGAATGTGCGCGCATGCGACAGTTCGCGTTCCCACGTTTCCGGGGAAACCTCCACGCTGATGAACTGTGTAAACCGCCCATGCTTGTCGGAGCTCGTGCAGGAAATCTTGAGGCGGTCATGCGGAAAGACGGACATCGTCGAATCACCGGCTTGCAGTTCCAGCGGAGCGTTGACGCGGTAGGGTTCGCGTTTCTCACCCTGCGGCGCCACACCCGCGCTTTCGATCATCTGGCAATAGACTCTGGCGCTGCCGTCGGCGATGGGAGGTTCGTTGGCGTCCAGTTCGACCGTGGCGTTGTCGATGCCAAACCCGGCAAACGTCGCCATGACATGCTCGACCGTCTGGATTTTGATGTTGCCCCGGGAAAGCGTGGTTGAGCGGGTGGTGTCGCTGATGTTTTCGACACGGGCCTCGACCTCGGGTCTCCCCTCCAGATCAACGCGACGGAACCGGATTCCTGTGTTGGGCGGCGCGGGCAGAAAAGTCATCCTGACCCGGTTACCACTGTGAAGACCCACTCCTTCGTAGCCGGCCGGCTCCTTGAGAGTTTGCTGTTGCAGCACGGAGGCCATTAAACAGTCGGGTCACCGCCTTTGCAAGCAGGCAAGTTGTCCCGCAGCCTCAAAACCCCTCTCCC
>DATEKZ010000465.1:0-6674 GCA_035277185.1 Verrucomicrobiia bacterium | reverse complement strand
CCGCACCATGCCCCGGGTAAGGCCCGGGGTGAGGGGCTCTGGCTGCTTCACCGGTCTCAATATTTTCTGTTTCATCGCCTGCTCCCGCCCGGTTTCTGAAAATAACGTAGGCCGAAACTCCAGCCTTTCAACCAACATCCTGTGAAAAGTTATTCACTTTCTTCACGAACCCCGAAGCGTCAAAGCGTTGCGGGCGACAGACCCACCCCGACAATACTGCAGGCCTGAATCGCCTTCAGGCCGAGGCGCTCTGCCTCGCCAAGGACTTCGTCGGATTCCGTCCCGGGGTTCAACCAGAGTTCATCGCAACCTTTGGCCGCGATGTCCGGCAGGATCTCAAGCAGGACCGGAGGCGGAAGATAAACACTCACCATCCGCGGTCGCACCGGAACATCGGCGATCGACTTATAGGCGGGGATTCCTTCGATAGCAGCTTCCTTGGGATTGACCGGATAGACGGTGTAGCCCTGCTGCCGAAAGGCGCGCACGGCTTTGTTCCCGAATTTGTTCCGGTCGTTCGACGCCCCAATCACGGCAACGGTGTTCATGGCAGAAGCTTCCCTCGGTCGTGTCGATTGACAAGAACAAGAACGGCCACGCCGGGACGAATCCCTGGGCGGTGAGATGGTTCGTTGAGCTTTCAATGCCAAATGAGACATTGACACCCCATTTTCTTTTTGATCATATCACCGTCCCTTTATCGGAAAACGCTATGTACGCTGTATTGGAAACTGGTGGCAAACAGTACCGTGTCGCCGCAGGCGATACCCTCGAAATTGAGCGCGTGGCCGCCGAAGCCGGCCAATCCTTCACCTTTGACCGGGTTCTGCTGGTCAACAACGATGGCAAGGTGACCGTCGGCGCCCCTACCGTCCCGCAGGCCAGCGTCGTCGCCGACGTGGTCGGGCACATACGGGGACCCAAGAAGATCGCTTTCAAGATGAAGCGCCGGAAAGGCTATCATCGCACCGTCGGCCATCGTCAAGAGCTCACGGTCGTCAAGGTCAAAGAAATCAAAGCCTAAATCCTATGGCACACAAGAAAGGCGGCGGCAGCGTCCGCAACGGGCGCGACAGCGTCAGCAAAAGGCTGGGCGTGAAACGGTTTGGCGGCGAGTTTGTCACCGCCGGCAGCATCCTCGTCCGCCAGCGCGGCACAAAATTCGTCGCCGGCAAAAACGTCGGCACCGGCCGCGACTGGACCCTGTTCGCACTCGTGGATGGCAAGGTGCTGTTTGACAAGGACAGCAAACGCATCAACGTGGTGCCTGCGCCCGCGGCGGCCAACAATTAGAACGGATCAAACGTTTTCGCGGCGAGGTCATCAGCCTCGCCTTTTTCATTTGTGGTGATGGAGTAGTCGAGTAATGGAATGGAGTGATGGAGTCGTGGGCGACGGATCAGATGAAGCAGTTCTTTTCCCAACACGCCACGACTCCATCTCTCCATAACTCCGCCGGCTGTCTCTCATGTTCATCGACGAGATCAAAATATTCGCGCGCGCCGGTCACGGCGGGAAAGGCTGTGTCGCCTTTCTCCGGGAAACGTTTCGTCCCAAAGGCGGCCCGAGTGGCGGCAACGGCGGTCGCGGCGGCGATGTCATTCTCGAAGCAGACCACGATCTGAACAACCTGATCGCCCAGTACTACCAGCCGCGCCTGGTCGCGGAGGAAGGGGAGGCTGGCATGGGCAAAGGTATGGACGGCCACGCCGGCAAGGACCTCATCGCCAAAGTCCCGTGCGGCACTCTGGTCTGGAACGTGCAGTCCCCGGAATCTGCTTCAGACGCGGACGATGCTTCCCCGGAGACGACGGAGCAGAAGTCCTTCATGCTTTCGACGGGCAAGCGTCCGCTGCTGCGGCACTCGGGCAGCGCGCGCGCAATGGAAATCGACCTCGCCGCAGAGTCCAACACGCCAGGCGCCAACCGGAGTCATACGAAAGGGGAACTGCTCGCCGATCTCACCGAACACGGCCGGCAATTCGTTCTCTGCAAGGGCGGACGAGGCGGCCTGGGCAATCGCAACTTCGCCACGGCGAGAAGGCAGGCCCCGCGCTTTGCGCAACCCGGCGAACCTGGCGACGAAGGTGATTTCCTGCTGGAACTGCGCATCATCGCGGACGTCGGTCTGGTGGGCTATCCAAACGCCGGAAAGTCCACACTGCTCACCGCCATTTCAAAAGCCCGTCCCAAGGTCGCCCCCTACCCTTTCACCACGCTTCATCCGCAGATCGGCATCGTCGAATACCCCGACTGGCGTCGGCTCACGGTTTGCGACGTGCCCGGCCTCATCGAAGGCGCGCATCGCAACGTCGGGCTCGGCCATGCCTTCCTGCGCCACATCCAGCGATGCAAGGTGCTCGTCCTTCTCCTCGACATGGCCGGTACGGATGGCCGGCAGCCGTGGGACGATTATCAGCAACTCGTGACCGAGCTTGAATATTACGACCCGGCCTTGCTCGAAAAGCCGCGGCTCGTCGTCGCCAACAAAATGGACGAACCCGTGGCGGAAGAGAATCTAAAGAAGTTCAAACGGAAGATTCGCAAAACGCCCGTCCTGCCCATCGCCGCCGCATTTGACGAAGGCATCGAGAAGTTCCAAAAGACAATTCGCGAAGCGGTGGAGGAAGCCAAATGACTCCCCGCGAAAGACGCGAAAACGCGCGAAACAAGGTGAGGCGGCCATAGAAGATTTTCCGCCCCCTTTCGCGTGTTTCGCGGGCAAACGCGTGTTTCGCGGGCGAAACTTAATTTCACATGCTCAGAGCTGGAATCGTCGGTCTGCCCAATGTGGGCAAGTCCACCCTGTTCAACGCCGTCACCCGCACGCGCAAGGCGGAGGCGGCCAACTATCCGTTCTGCACCATCGATCCGAACATCGGCATCGTCACCGTCCCTGACTCGCGCCTGCCCGTGCTGGCGAAGATCTCCAAAACCTCGGTCCTCATTCCCGCCGCCATCGAGTTCGTGGACATCGCAGGACTCGTGAAAGGCGCGTCGCAGGGCGAAGGCCTCGGCAACAAGTTCCTCAGTCACATCCGCGAAGTGGACGCCATCGTCCAGGTCGTCCGCTGCTTCGAGGACCCTGACATCCATCACGTCGCCGGCGCCATCGATCCCATCCGCGACATCGAGACGATCTCAACCGAACTCGCGCTCGCCGACCTCGACGCGGTGAAGAAGCGGCTCGACAAAATCGGCAAGGACGCCAAGCGGGGCGACAAACAGGCGATTGCCGAGGAAGCCGTGTTGAAGAAACTGGAGCCGCATTTGAACACCGGCAAGCCCGCGCTCACGATTGACCTCACGCCCGAGGACCAGGCGCTCTCGAAAACCTTCTTTCTGTTGACGGACAAGCCCACGATCTTTGCCTGCAACGTCAAGGAGACCGATCTTGCGCATGCGGAACAAAACCCGCATGTGCGGAAAGTGGCCGATTACGTGAAGCATCACCTCGACTGCGAAGCCGTCGTGATTTCCGCTCAGATCGAAAGCGACCTCATCGACCTTTCACCGGAGGAAGCGAAAGAGTTCTTGAAGGAACTCGGAGTCGAGGAATCGGGTGTCGGCGCCCTTATTCGCAGCACTTACCACCTGCTGGGTCTGCGCACGTACTTCACGGCCAGCGAGAAGGAAGCGCGCGCATGGACCATTCACGCCGGCGACACCGCGCCGAAAGCGGCGGGAGTCATCCACAGCGATTTCGAGCGCGGCTTCATCAAGGCCGAAACCGTCGCCTACGACGACCTCGTGAAATGCGGCTCCGTCGCGGCAGCGCGCGAGAAGGGCCTGTACCGGATGGAAGGCAAGGAATACGTGGTGAAAGACGGCGACGTGATGCTGTTCAAGTTCAATGTGTAAGCTCTGGCGATTCGGTGACTCGTCCGCGAAGGTCAACCTCCGTTTTTGCTCTTGGGTGAACCCGATGTATGGACCAATCCGCTAATCATCAGTCCCGGCAAGACCACGACCACGCCCTCGTCATCCGAAATAGCCACGCGGCCACCGGTGGGCGGAAGATAAATGTGGTCAATCGTCGGAACTGCACACTCGCGTCCGTCGGCGGTGCGGACAGCAAACGGGACAAACGAGGTTATTTCCAAATGCTTGCGGATATCGCCAGTCATAACCGGCTGGCTCCCGTTCGCTGGACCGCCTGGTTCGACTTTGATTCTTGGTCTTGCCCGCTGAGTCGGATCCAGGGACATCTCGGAACCGAAGGCCATACGCGCGGATACCGTCGCCCACTCAAACATTCACCAAGGTGTGAGTCTCGGATTCTATAGTGGTACAAGAGGATGAGTAATCCAATAGCCGCACTGACGACCGTGCTGAACTTCAAGATGGCAGGAATCCGAAGGGGAGCCAGGATGCCTTGAAAGAACAAGACGAGCGGCAGGTGGGTAAGGTAAAGCCAGTATGAAGCATCGGTCAGATATCGAATCCACGGACGAGGCCCGGTGAAATGCGCGAGGCACAGTCCGGTGAGACCGAAGATCAACCACCAGCAGGCCATAGACCCGCTCAACACCGTCATAAGGTGGATGGCATCGCCGGGCTGGAACGGCTGACTCTGTAATGTGAGCAGCCCGGCTTGGTGGGGCAGGAACAACAGGCATCCTGCCGCTGTCCGGAGCGGCGCGCCCTTGAGAAACATTCCTAAGCGGTCGCGTTCCCCGAACAGCAGCCAGCCAAATCCAAAAAACGCGCCATACGCTGCGAGTATTCGGATGGGAGGCAAGAGCCAGGCGGATGTATCGAAAGTGCCGGTGTGCATGGGGTAGAGCGTGACGGCCGTTGCCAGCGGGAAGGCGAGCAGGACGGTACCACGGTTTAGCGCATCCCGGAAGGCTTTGGCGATCAGGCCACGGAGATGTGGCAAGAATCGGTTTAGGAGGTAATGGCTTGTCGTGGCGACCAGGCAGAACAGGAACAGGTCGTAGAGAAACCAAAGATGAGCTAGAAACCCGTCCCGCTCATCCTGGCCGTTGGAGGCCGCACTCAGCGCCTCGCCAGAATGGAAACCTGGGTGGCGCTGCCATGCGAACACAACCGCCAGGATGATCAACGGGACAAGAATGGGCCACCCGATAATGAGCGGCATCATCAAACGGCGCCACCTGTTTCGAAGCATTCCCACCGGCCCGGTACGAGCCGTGAGCAGGGCCGCGAAAAAGCCCGCCATGACAAAAAACGTTGGGAGACGGAATGCATGAAGAAAGCGGCACATCCAGTCGAACAGGGAGTTGGTCGTGGCATCGTGGTATGGCACCATCGGGATCGGAACTACCGTATAGCAACACGCCGCATGCAGTACAATGCCAAGCAGCACCATTGCCGCTCGCAAGGCATCGAACGCATGGTACCGGTCTTTCAATGCGTCCTGCTCGGCGGCCATAGTGTCAATGCGTCCTCACCTCCACAGTCACTTAACTGAAACCGGCCACGGCTGGAGTCCTTAAGCGCATTTGTCGGCGGGATCGAGTTTGCTGTCGAACAATTCGTATGCGAACAGTTGTTCGTGTATTGGACTTGCCGAACACAAGAAGCGTTTACCCCGTCCCGTCTCATGGCACTCTGGCATAAACGATTTACGCCTTCGGAGCAAGTCTTTAGCGCGGTCACTTCTCAACGAAATACTCAACCAAATGGCTGTAGTCCTTGAATGCCAAACAAGTGCAACGTGATCCGTCGCCGCGCTCTGCCAAACGCTACCTTGCGGAGTCGCAACTTTCATTTGTTCCGCTCGCGCAATTCTTTCAGGAATGACCGCGCGGGAAAATTGCTTCCGGGACAGCGCGTGTGCATCACGTTGATCTGTTGATGCGTCTTCACCATCTTCGCGCTCAGCCCGCACCGCGCCAGAAGCGACTCAATGAGCGCGTTCAGGCTTTTCATCTGTTTCAGAGTGGGTTTGTTGGCGTCGAAGTTTCCGACCAGACAGATCCCCAGGGCGATTTTGTTCTGCGATTCGCTGGCAACATGGCCGCCATCCAATTGTTCCGTCCAGCGCCTCCCAACCACCACCTCGCCGTCGCCCATGCCGGCACCGTTGCCGATGACAAAATGATACGCCAGCCCGTTCTCCATGTGCCGCACTTCGCGATGGTAGCGATCCATGCCTTTCGCACTGCCGTTGGGGGTTCCGCTGTGGTGGATGACGATGTACTTCCAACGGCCGCGCTTCACGTTCGCCCCGCGAATCGCCCGCTCCACAGCCGGACTCAAGCCCGGTGAGACGGCGGCGGCCGGCGGCGTTCCTCCAGGGATGCGCAGGCTTTGGCCGACTCTGACGCCGGCATTCCGATCGAGTCCGTTGTGCCGCGCCAGTTCGGCGATGCTCAGGCCATACTTGCGCGCGATGCTGGTCAGCGATTCCTGCGGTTTTACGATGTGGACGGTTCCTTGCGCACGCGCCGGAAGCGCGAAGGACGCGAACAGCAAATGGAAGACCGAGAATCGGAGAAATGTTCGCAGCGCCAGTTTTTTCATTACCAGACGGCTTGAATGTCCTCGTAACACGGGCAACCCGTGCCTGGCGAGCGTAATCTTGCCTCGCTTCCTGTGGCGCCCCTGGAGCGCAGATGTCCAATCTGCGCCGGCCGCCAATCCTCACGAACGCGCAGGTTGGACACCTGCGCTCCGACGACGAACCGGCCAGGTCCTGGGGCAAC
>DATEKZ010000464.1:0-7309 GCA_035277185.1 Verrucomicrobiia bacterium | reverse complement strand
ATACCTGATGATTTACCTTCACTGTTTGCCGTTGGATCGGAATTTGACGGTGGTATCACCGGCGGCGGATCAACGCGTCCGACCCGCCAATCGATCATGATGGCGCACGGGATTCAATCCAGCGCCTTGAAAAGGTGGTTTAGCGTTGCGACGGTTTTTCTGGTCCTCGGTCTTTCAACCAACGCGCTCGGGGCGGCAAGCATTACTCTGGAGTGGGACCCGAGCCCCGATCCAACTGTGATTGGGTACGAGCTCCATTACGGGGAGACGAGCACCCTGTATTCGGACGCACTCAACGTTGGCAACAGGACAAACGTGACGGTTTCGGCTCTGGAAGAGGGGCACAGATACTACTTCACCGTCTCTGCCTACAGTGCAGCGGGTCTCGAAAGCGATCTGTCGAACGAGGTTCAATACACGGTTCCGAGCGGCATTCTCAATAATCTCAATAATCTGCCGATCGGGAATGAGTCTTCGGTCAGTCTGCCCGAGGATCAATCCCTTGCCGTGGTGTTGAGTGGCTTCGATCCGGACGGAGATCCCTTGAGCTACAGGATTGTCCGCGCGCCGGCGCACGGATCATTGAGTGGTCAGGCCCCCGATCTCACTTACACCCCGCAGAGCGACTTCTTCGGCGAAGACCACTTCACGTTCACCGTCAATGACGGCCTCCTGAATTCATTCATTACGCGCGTTTCCATAATGGTGACGCCCGTGGGCGATTCTCCCGTGGCCGGCAGCTTTGGCGTGACGACCGTCCAGGACACGACCGTCCAGGTTGTTCTCAGGGGCACGGATCCGGATGGTGGTTTCCTGGTCTACAGCTTCGGCAACCCGGGCCACGGAACCCTCGGCGGCGTGCCCCCGAACCTGACCTATACTCCGGATCCCGGCTTCGTCGGAATGGACAGTTTCGTTTTCGTTGCAAACAACGGCCTGAGAGAGTCGGAGAGCGCCACCGTGTCCATCATTGTGGAATCGCGTCCGAAAATCACCAGCATAAGGGTCACGGACAGCGGAGTGCTGATCATTTGGGACGTGATCGCCGGCGAGACCTATCGCGTGCTCTACAAGAACAACCTGAATAACGCAGCCTGGACGAGCGCGCAAGAAGGTCTCACTGCCGGCGGCTCGCAGTTGTATTGGGTGGACAGAAACGCATTCACAACCTCGAGGCGCTTCTATACCGTCCAACGGGTTGAGCATTGATCCCGCTCGAAACATTTGATGGCGGAAAGTGCATTGAACCAGAGTCATTGTCCATTCCGCAGGGCGAGACGAAACGTGAGTGGCGGCCGCATTGATCCGGGATCCGGGAACCTCCACGATGGCGCGGACCCACAAATCAGAAGCCTTTCGTTGGCTCGAAACGGCGGCGCTTGCGACTGACTCCGTTCTGCCGTGCACGCGCCGGGCCTGGGAGAAGAAACGCAGGGAGGTCCGCAATCAACTTTGGCAATTGATGGGCCAATTGCCGGGACGACAGTCGGTCCCACGTGTTCAGACCCTGGCCCGAAAGGATCGCGGCGATTACATCATCGAAAAGTTTCAGTTCGACAATGAAGCCGGCGCCGTCGTGCCAGGATATCTATTGCTCCCGAAGTCGGTGAGTGGCAAGGCGCCGGCTATCCTTTACTGCCATTATCACGGTGGCGACTACGGCAACGGGAAGGAGGAGATCTTCAAGCAGTGGCCGGCCGGCGAGCGGCCCGGACCCACGCTGGCCAAACGCGGGTTCGTGGTGCTGGCGATTGACGCGTACTGTTTCGGGGAACGCAGAGGAAGGGGACCGGGCGGATCGAAGGAGCAGGGGATGAAGGAGGAGTTGAGCGCCAGCAAGTTCAATCTATGGATCGGGCGAACGCTTTGGGGGATGATGTTGCGCGACGACTTGATGGCGCTCGATTATATGCTGTCGCGACCGGAAGTGGACCGGCGACGTGTCGGTGTGACCGGCATGAGCATGGGCGCGACGCGGTCGTGGTGGTTGATGGGGCTGGACGAACGCGTCCGGACCGGCGTGGCTGTCGCGTGCCTGACGCGTTACCAGAATCTGATCGAGCAACAGGGCCTGGATGAACACGGGATTTATTATTATGTGCCCGGGATGCTGAATCATTTCGACACCGAGGCGATTGTTTCGCTGATCGCCCCGAGACCGGTGCTGTTTCTGAATGGGGACCGGGATGCGGGATCGCCGGTCGAGGGGATTCGTGAGATCGAAAGGTTCGTTCGCAGGGCTTACCGGCTGTATGGCGCCCGGCGCAAGTTTGCGAGCGCGTTGTACGAAGGCGTTGGCCACGATTACACGCCGGCCATGTGGAGGCGGATGTTGGCGTGGATGGACGATCACTTGAAGCACGGACGGTGAGGCCAGCGTCAATCAGAACACCGCCCCGCTGACGAAATAACGATTCGCCGCGGCTGGGCGGCCGTGGTAGGAGAGGGTGCAAATGACCGACCTGTCCGCGTCCGAGTCGCCCGGCGCGAGCAAGCCCCGGCTTGACTCGATTGACACAGTTCGTGGGCTGGTCATGATCCTGATGGCGCTGGATCACACGCGGGATTTTTTCTCCAACGATCTCGCCTTCGACCCCACTGACCTCGGCAGGACCTATCCGGCCCTGTTCCTGACCCGATGGATCACGCACTTTTGCGCTCCGGTATTCATCTTCCTCGCGGGCACGGGAGCGTTCCTGTCGATGACGCGGGGCAGGACGAAAGCCTGTCTTTCCGGGTTTCTGGTGAGCCGCGGTTTGTGGCTGGTGTTTCTGGAACTGACCTGGGTGCGTTTCGGCTGGCTGTTCAACCTCGATTACCATTTTGCCATGGGCATCGTGATCTGGGCCATTGGCTGGTCAATGGTGGTGCTGGGGGGATTGGTGTTCCTGCCGCCCCGATGGATCGCGACGATCGGCGTTGTCATGATTGCAGGCCACAATCTTTTCGATGATGTGAAGCCTGGGGACTGGGGTTGGTTCAGTTGGTTTTGGAAGATTCTACACAGCGGTGGGGAGATCGATTTGGGAGGCGGCTTTCGTTTTGGCGCGGGTTATCCGCTGGTTCCATGGATCGGAGTGATGGCCGCCGGTTATGGATTCGGGGCCCTGTTCACGCACGAGGCGCGCGAGCGGCGTCGCCGGTGGCTGTTCATGCTTGGCGGTGGATTGACACTGCTCTTTGTCCTGGTGCGCGGCATCAACGTTTACGGCGATCCGCATCCGTGGGTTTCCCAAAAGAGTGCGCTGTTCACAGTCTTCTCCTTTCTGAACTGCCACAAATATCCGCCGTCGCTGGCCTATTTGTTGATGACGTTGGGACCGGCAATGATTGTGCTGGGTTTGTTGCATGGCGGGACGCCGCGCTGGATGCAACCGGTCGTCGTTTTCGGACGCGTACCGCTGTTCTATTACCTGTTGCACCTGCCCCTGATTCACGGCCTGTCGGTGATCGTGGCTTGTGTCCGCCACGGCCGGGCAGAGTGGCTGGTGGCAAACCCGGGCGATCCGGCAGCGGCCACGCGGCCGGAGAATTTCGGGTTCGATCTGTCGATTGTCTATCTGGTCTGGATAGGGGTGGTGCTGGTGTTGTATCCCGTGTGTCGTTGGTTCGCCGAACTGAAGCGGCGGCGGCGAGAAGTGTGGCTGAGTTATCTATGAACGGGCGGGTCCGGCCCAGGCAACCCCATTGCGACCGGACGCCGGTTGTGACGCCCGTCAGAATCTGGCGCTGAGGCCGATGGTTGCGAAGAATGAGTTCCGCAAATCCACTTCAACCTGGCGCATTCCGAAGGTGTGGCGGTAAACACCGAGGTGTTGGTATTGCACGCCGCCCACGATGCTCCAGCGGTCGTTCCAGTCCCACGAAAGGTTCCCCCCCGCGTAACCGCCCCAAAGAAAATCATCGTGACTGCCGCGGCCGGAACTGCTGGCCGTGCCGATGCCGGCAGCAGTAACCGTTTCAGACCAGGACGCCTCGCCGTCCAGCCAGCCAACGGCGAGGCCACCGGAAATCCACAAGTTAAAACTGTCCTCAAACGGGAGGTCCAGATACGGCCCCAGTCGAAAACCCCAAAGGTCGGCGTCAAATTCCCGGCGGCCCGCCAGGGTGAAGCCGCCCGGCACAATCGTGACGGTGGAACTGACAGGCGTGTCGCCGATCACGAATCCGGGGCCCTCGAAGCTGCCCTGGTAGGGATTGGATGGTGTGGCTGTCGGCGGCGTGGTGCCGGGCGTGAAAGGATACGCGTCGGTCACGCGGGACAAAGTTCCGAATGCGGTGCTGTTGTTGTGCAGGGAAATATTCAGGTAGTTGGCAGCTCCCTCCAATCCGTAACGAAGGTTGCGCGTCGTGCCGAGCATCCGATTGTAGGTCAGTTCGGCCCCAAGCTGCGGATCGGAATCAAAAGAAGGGGACGAAAAATCTCCGCTGGCGGTCGAGCGACTCAACAGAATGGTGCTCCCCGAAATCTGACTGGCGCTGTCGTCATACCCCCAATACCAGGTCTGGCCGCCGGAATTGCCGCTGATGTCGGTGAGCACGTAACCGTCATCGTAATTGTAGAGATCGCTGCGCGGCGTGGTGCGCGGATTGCCGGAAAAGGACAACGAGGTCGGGCCCGTGAATCGCGCCGAGATGTTTAAACCGAATCGCGCCGATAACGTAAAGCGGTTGGTAACGAATTCTTCGGCCCGAACCCCAGTGGCTGCCAGGAGTGTTACCGCAAGCAAGACCCGCCACGTCGCGAGTGGCGTTTTCGTCTGCCTGTTTTGGTGTTTCATATCTAGGCGTTTACGGATGGGCGATCACGCGGTAGAACCGGCTGGTGACGGACAATGGCTTGCTCGCAGTCTTCGGCGGGCCGTCGTCATACCATTGCGTGCGATTGGCGTTGGCGGTTATTGCGGGGGTGGCGGCCTGCCAGGTCGCCATGTTGTCGTCGCTGTAGATGATCGTGTACGTTCGCCCCGGAATCGATGTGAACTCGATCACGTAGCGCGGCTCAGCGGGCCGCGAATCCACAAAGGCGCGGTCAATTACGACACCGCCCGTGAGGTTGGTGGTGGCCGGCGTCGGCAACACCACTTGTGCCTCGAGCGAGTTTGTGAACGGAAGACGGTCGGGGACGTAGAACTCCAGCGTGAACAGGACGCTTTGGCCTGGATTCAACGGCGCATTGTGTTGCACGTACGGCCGCCGGTCAATGTTGGTGCCGGTGGCGTTGTAGAGATATACGTTCGTGCGAGGGATTCCCGCGGGTGTCCGAATGTCCCCCACCAACAGGCGCACTGCGGCAGCCGTGGTGCCGAGGATGTTGGTCACGACGACGCGTTGTTCGAACAGCCCGGTCTGCGGATTGAACACGTTTGCGCCCTGCAGGATCCGGAACGGCTCCGGAATCACCGTCGTTGTCACGCGCGAACCGATCGAGGTGCCGTTGTTGTTCGCCGGATCAGGATCCGGCGTGGCGGCTGAGGCGGACGCCACGTTCAAGAACGTGCCGTTGGTCGGCGCGCTGACCGTGAGGGTGAAGTTTGTGGTGCCATTCCTCGCCAGCGTACCAAGCGTTGGCCAGGTCACGTTGTTATTGGAGAACACGCCGCCCGCCGAGGCGCTCACGAACACCACGTTGGTCGGCAGCGCGTCAATGACGACGACGTTCGTCGCTGGCGACGGTCCGCGGTTCGTCACGGTGATCGTGTAAACGAAACTTGCGTTCGGCGTCACAAGCGCCGGCCCGGCCTTCAGCACAGCCACGTCGGCCAGCGACGTAACCGTGATGTTGACCGTGGCAATGGCGCTGTTGGCGGAACCATCGTTGGCCCGATAAGTGAAGCTGTCAGGCCCGACATAGTTGATCGCCGGCAGGTAGGTGAACGAGCCATCCGCGTTCAGCGTCAGGCTTCCTTGCGTGGCGGTGCTCACCAGGGCGGCAGTCAGAGCGTTGCCTTCCACGTCGGTGTCATTGGTCAGCACGCCCGGCGCAGGAATGGTCAGGAGTGTTTCCGGAGCCGCCGAGTAGTTGTCGTTGGCCGCGACGGGCGGATCGTTGACTGGACCGACCGTGACAAAGACGCTGGCCGAAGCGGTGTTGGTGCCGTCGCTGACGGTGTAACCCAGGGTAACGGCGCCTGTGAAGTTCGTCGCCGGGAGGAACACCAGGTTGGTGCCGGTTACATTGACCACGCCGTTGGTGGTGTTCGCAGCGGCGATCGTGAGCGGGCTGCCTTCGGGGTCCGAATCATTGGCCAGGACGTTGATGGTGACACTGGTGTCCTCGAGGGTGTTGGTCGAGTCGTTGACCGCGATCGGCGGATCGTTGAACGCACCGACGGTGACGAAGACGTTGGCCGAGGCCGTATTGGTACCGTCGCTGATGGTGTAGCCCAGGGTAACGGCGCCTGTGAAGTTCGTCGCCGGGCTGAAGACCAGATTGGTGCCGGTGAAATTGACGACGCCGTTGGTGGTGGTGGCAGCGGTGATGGTGAGCGGGCTGCCTTCGGGATCGGAGTCATTGGCCAGGACATTGATAGTGACGCTGGTGTCCTCGATGGTGTTGGTGGAGTCGTTGACGGCAAACGGCGGATCGTTGAACGGAGCAACGGTGACAAAGACATTGGCCGCCGCGGTGTTGGTGCCATCGCTGATGGTGTAGCCCAACGTAACGGCGCCGTTGAAGTTGGTGGCCGGAGTGAAGACGAGGTTGTTGCTTGTGAAATTGACCACGCCGTTGGTGGTGTTCGCGGCGGTGATCGTGAGCGGGCTGCCTTCGGGGTCCGAATCATTGGCCAGGACGTCGATGGTGACACTGATGTCCTCGAGGGTGTTGGCGGAGTCGTTCACGGCAATGGGCGGATCATTGAACGCACCGACGGTGACGAAGACATTGGCCGCGGCAGTCTGGAGACCGTCGCTGATGGTATAGGTCAGAGTGACGGCACCGTTGAAGTTGGTGGCCGGAGTGAAGACGAGGTTGGTCCCGGCGATGTTGACGACACCGTTGGTGGTATTGGCGGCGGTAATGGTCAGCGGGCTGCCTTCGGGATCGGAGTCATTGGCCAGGGCATTGATGGTGACGCTGGTGTCTTCCAGGGTGTTGGTGGAGTCGTTGACCGCGATGGGTGGATCGTTGAACGGACCGACCGTGACAAAAACATTGGCCGAGGCGGTGTTGGTGCCGTCGCTGATGGTGTAACCCAGGGTAACGGCGCCTGTGAAGTTCGTCGCCGGACTGAACACCAGATTCGTTGCGGTCGCAGTAACAACGCCATTGGTGGTGGTGGCAGCGATGATGGTCAGCGGGCTGCCT
>DATEKZ010000463.1:0-3079 GCA_035277185.1 Verrucomicrobiia bacterium | reverse complement strand
TCCGTCTGACCCGCGGACTCAGCGGCAGAAACGCAGCGTTCTGGATTCGGTGATGGACCAGTACAAGCATTACACCGGCCCCAACTCGCCGCTGGGCAACGCGTCGAAGGCGCGGCTCGCCGAACACCTGGACCGGATACGCGAGTACGAGCAGCGCGCCTTCAAACCGGAGCGACCGGACTCGCCACCCCGCCCATTGCCCGACCAGCCGCCGGCTTCAAAACTCATTCACGGGCCCGAAGCCGATCCGGGCGGCGAGGGCATCGACATCGCGCTCGAAGAGCTGACCGCCGAGTGGCGCCTGATGGCCGATCTCTACGCGCTGGCCATCCAATGCGACCGCGTCCGGTTCGGTTCCATTACCTTTCTTTCCGCGGGAGAACGCATCCGACTGAAGGGCGATTACGAATACGGCGGAAGAAAAATCTGGCAGTTCGACGACGGCGCGCAGCACAACGCCTCCGGTTCCGCCGGTTGCAGCCATGAATGGTGGCACAAGTTCGACGAAGCGAAGAAAAACGAGCAACTGCGCGCCCATGCCCACATGAAGATGCGCGAGGTGGCCTATTTCCTGAAGCGGCTCGACGAATCGAAGGAAGCCAATGGCCGGACGCCCCTCGAGAATTCCCTCATCACCATCTCCACCGAATCGGGCGACGGCCGGCACGACGACGTGAAGCGGGAGCTTTCGAGTGTCTTCCACGCCATCACCGGCGCCAACGGCCGATTCAAGACGGGCCAGTTCCTGGACGTCGGCGCTGAAGCCCTGGACGTTTACAACTCGATGCTCGCGGCGATGGGTGTCTCGCGACGGCTCGGTCCGTCCGGGCGTGAAGGAAGAACCGTGGACGCCATCCGCGCCTGACGCGGGACTACGCCGAAGTCACTCCCTTGACACGTAGTCGATCCGGAATGGCTTGTTCGTCACAAAGAGGACCGTCACGTCTCCTTCGCTGCTCGCGCCATGTTCCATCACTTCACCTTCCGGGAACCAGACGAACGTTCCGGGGCCGAAGGTTCCAATGTGCGTCACGAGCTTCCCTTCCAGCACATACATCCCGTGACCGCACGGATGAGTGTGCGTGGGGTTGATCGCTCCTGCAGGATAACGAACCAGCCGAATTAAAGCCCCGGTTTCCGGATCGGAGTACAGTTCTTTCCGGAAAAGCGCGCGGCCAATTCTTTCGTTGAATCGCTCTTCCCATGGCGCTGCATGGGTGTCGATCACGATGGTGTTGGTTTGATTCATGACCGTGTGCTACCCGAAATGCGCTCGGCGCTCAAGGCGTGTGATTCGCACTCGGATATTTCCACACTTCCAATGCTTCCGGCAGACTGGAGGACTCGACCAGTTGGTTGGAAGCGTTCCGGAGCCGGTAAAGGGCCCGCGTGTGCCCGAAGGATTCCGGAAGCTTCGTCAAAGAAGTCAGGCGTCGGGGTGCCAACGCCCCCGCTACTTCGGCAATGTCCGTTACGCGCAAGGCATTGAGCAACGCCGGACCCTGCCAATGAGAGCCCGGCGGGTTGTTCAGGATGACCTGGCTGACGCGTTGATCGAAGAGAGCGGCATAGAGCGCCAGGATTCCCATGTCGCCCTTGCCGTAGATCGCAATCGAATGGGCGGGAATCCGTTCCTCGTTGGCAGCCCATTCGATGGTGCGCAGGATGTCCCAGGCCTGCATCGCTGCCATCGTGCGGCCACTCCACGCGGACGTCATTTCGATGGCGGCGTAATCCGCCGGGCTCACGGGCAGTTCGGTGAAGCGCGGATTCAGAATCAAGACCGTGTAACGGCCGAGCAAGGGCAGCAGTTCATCCAGGTCCATGAAATAAATCGAATCACCGGGACGCTTCGCATAGATGAGCAGAGGCGCGGCGGCAGGGCCCTGTTTCGGAGTGAGGAGTTGGGCCCGGATTCGCACGCCGTCCTCCGTCTGGAAGCTGACCTCCTTGTAATCCACGTATCTCGGGGCCCAGCCGCCGCTGTTCCTCGATACCTGAGTCTCGAACGGGATTTTCTCCCGGGGAAACCAGCGAAACACCTTTTCGTTCAGTTGCGCCATCAATTCGGCCTGGCGCCGGTTCCAGGCGCTTCGCGATCCTGGCTTCTTCAGCGACACCGGACTCGTGAACTGATTGTGGATCCGATAATTGATGGCGTCGGCGGGGAGCCGAGTCAGGCAAGCGAGGTCTTCGGCCGTTTCCTGTGCCGGGGCGTTCGTCTCGACATCCAGCGGCGCCGATTCGTTCTGGAGCCAGCGCCGCATCCATTGGCGCGCTTCGCGAAGGAACTGTGGCGGGTCGCTGTGGCCCACGTCGTCGTCCACCTCGCGAATGCGATCTGAATCGCCGCCGGCATAAAGGTCGTAAATCCGTTTCGAGCGTCCAAAGACTTCGTGGTAACCGTCGGGCGGAAAGTCCAGGTCCTTCCGCCCGCTGATGATCAGCAGGGGCCGCGGCGCGATGAGAGCGGCAACCATCGGGAATTCCCAGCCATACGCGTTGTGGAAATAGATGCAGTCGCACTGACCCGAAGCGCGCCAGTTCGTTGCCTGCGATCCGAACGTGTACGTGGAACAGACCGGCGCCGCCGCCTGGACACGTTCGTCCACGGCCGCGGTGTACCAGGTGATCGCGCCGCCCCCCGAAATCCCGGTGACTCCGATGCGCCGCGGATCGACTTCCGGCCGCGTCTCGAGGTAATCCAGCGCCCGCATCGCGTTCCACACCTCGGTCCCGGCCGGGGTGTAGCCCAGCGACAGCCAATGCCACATGTTCAGGTCATGCGTGCCGTGATGGAGGCCGGCGACTTCCCCGAATTCGAGCGTGTCGAGAATCAAACAGGCGAAACCGTGAGCCGCAAACCAGGCAGCGCGGTCCTGATAGTTGAACTTGGCCCCGAGCGGATACGGCGCATGACCGCAGAGATAAAGAATCGTCGGCAACCGTCCGGTGCCATCCTTCGGCACGTAAAAATTTCCCGTGACGTAAAGGCCCGGCAGACTTTGGAAAACCACCTTTTCGATGCGGTAGCTTTCGCGCTCGAGCACGCCGGTGATTTTCGGCTTGAGTGGAGTGC
>DATEKZ010000462.1:0-11852 GCA_035277185.1 Verrucomicrobiia bacterium | reverse complement strand
TCCGTTGAATAATCGCTTTCTGTTCCGGCGGAATCCTGCTATCCAGATCATTCGATGAGCGCCAAAAACTCTACCGCCGTCATCGTTCTGGGTCTCGGCCTCTGGACCATCGGCCACAGCCAGCCCACGCAGTTGACGATCGAGCGCAGCGCCGGTCCCGCCCGTCTCGGTATTCAGGGCGAGGCAGGACGCGATTACATTCTGGAAGCCACGTCGGATGATCCCGGCGCCGGCGCGTGGGACGCCCTGGTAACCGCCAGCCTCACCAACAACCTGCTGAACTGGTTCGACGCGGCCTCCGCGCAGATGCCCCGCCGGTTCTACCGCGCAGTAAAGCTCGACCCGCCGGTTCCTCCGGTCCCCGAGTTTGATTTCCGATTGATCGATCACCAGGGCCGGACGCGATCGCTCTACTACCACTTTGCCCACGATCCGGACATCCGCGCGGCCGTGCTGATCTTCACCGGCAACGGTTGCGACAAGGTTCATGAAATGGTTTCGACGATCAAGTCGCTCCGCGACCAGTTCGGTCCGCAAGGCGTCTTGTTCTGGATGATCGACTCCAATTCGGCCGATAACCGCTCCAATATCGTCGTCGAGGCCGCCGCCAAGGGAATCGACCTGCCCATTCTCCACGATGCCGCCCAGCTCGTCGCGCGCGAATACGGCACTACCGCGGCCCCGGAGGCGGTCGCTCTGAAGAAAACAGAATTCGGGTGGTTCGCCCTTTATCAGGGGGCCATCGACGACCGGGTCGGCGGCGCGACGAACGGCACCACTCAGTCCTACCTCGCGGACGCTCTGGCGGCTCATCTGTCCGGACAACCGGTTGTCATCCGCCGCACGAGGGCCGAAGGCTGCGCGATCGGATTGAATCCACCGCAGAATGTCACCTACTCGGCCGACATTGCGCCGTTGCTGCAACGGAAATGCGTTCACTGTCACAGCCCCGGCAACATTGCGCCGTGGTCGATGACCAACTATCTCATCGTCAAATCCTATGCGTCACTGATCAAGGCCGAGGTGCTGAACGGCAACATGCCCCCGTGGCGTGCCGACCCGCACCATGGCGTCTTCGCCAACGATTCTTCCCTCAGTCCGACGGAAGCGGCTGCGCTGGTGCAATGGGTCCACGACGGCGCGCCTCGCGGCGCGGGCGCGGACCCCCTGGAAACCGCCGCACCGCAACCGACCAATTATCCCTCGGTCTGGCCGCCGGTGCTGGGGCCGCCCGACCAGATTCTATCCATTCCCGCCCAGACGCTGCCCGCTACGGGCGTTCTGAATTACCGGTATTTCACCGTGACAAACACCTTCGCGAATGATGTGTGGTTGCGCTCGGCGATTGTGCTGCCCGGCAACACGCGCGTGGTGCATCATTGCCTGGTGTACGAAGGGGGCGGATTGATGGGGCTGGATGGTTTTTTTGCGGGTTTCGTCCCCGGTTACGAGGCGACGGAATTTCCCTCGGGCACGGGCAAGCTGCTGCGCAAAGGCGCGACGCTGACCTTTCAAATGCACTACATCACCACCGGCCAGGTCGAATCCGATCAGACACGGATCGGCCTGTATGTGGCGTCCGCGCCTCCGCAATATGCCTTGCAGACCAAGTCGGCCTTCAATGTGCCATTTGTGGCAGGCCAGATCGCAATCCCCCCGGGAACGAACGATTTTGAAATCAGCGCGCAATACCCGATCCCGGCCTTCGGGAGCTCAACGCTCCCCAGGAACATTTTGCTTTACGAAATGAGCCCACATATGCACCTGCGCGGTTCGCGCTTCCGCTACGAGGCGCTCTATCCGAACGGAACGCGGGAAGTCCTCCTTTCGGTCCCGCGCTACGAGTTCCACTGGCAGACCCTTTACCGCCTGGCACAACCGAAGTTTATCCCGGCCGGAAGCAGGATCATTTGCACCGGCGCCTGGGACAATTCCGCCCGCAATCACGCCAATCCCGACCCGTCCGCGACGGTGTCGTGGGGCGACCAGACCGACGACGAAATGTTCATCGGGTATTTCAATTTCGCCGAAGTGCCGTAGGCCAGGCGGCGCCATCGTCTCACTCATTTCTTTGTTCCATGTCCCAAGCGCCGCTCGCGTATCTCCGTGTTCAATCCGACGGGGTGTTGCTTTCGGAAGGCAAACTCCACGGTCTGTCCGCAACCGATGTGGCCGCAAGACTGACGCCGGCGCGGCGTTAGGTTCCTTCAGGAAACGGTTCTTGCCCTGCGCTCGAAGCCTGTTTAACTCCGCGCCGTGAATTCAGTGCGCGTTTTCATCGAGAGCCTTGGACCCCTGGGGCCGTGGGTGTTGCTCGCGCTGTTCATGGCGTCCTCCTTCCTGTTGATCTGGCGCCTGGAGCGCATGACCGAAAGTGGCGTGGAAGGAACGGTCCTCGGCACGCTGGTGATGCCGTACTGCTCGGGCATTGGCAACCTGATCTTTGTATTCGTCGTTGGTTCGTCGAAGGTGGCGGGCACCGAAGTCATGACCAACTGCCTGGTCAACAACGTCACCAACATGACGCTCTTGATCGGACTTCCCACCATTTTCTGGGGCCTGAACGTTCTGCCGAAAGCGAAGGCGAAAACGAAAGCCCGGTCGAAGAAAAAGAAACGTGATAACGATGAACACCGGATCAATCGGCTGTCCCTCCTCCTCACCCTGACCGCGGTCCTGTTCTTCACCGGCACGGTGTGGGCTTTGGGAGTGGACGGCAGGATCACTTTCAGCGACGGCCTCGTGCTGGTCGGCCTGTTCCTCTTCTGGCAATGCTTCCACGTCTTCGAGGTTCTGAAAGCGAACGTCCGACAAAACAAATCGCTGAACTGGATGCTGGCCGTCGATTTCGCGCTGCTGCTGGTCGCCGCGTTTGGCACCTACATCAGCATCGACGGCCTTGTGGCGTGGATTTCGAGCATTCAGACCGGATTCATCAGCGCTACAAACCTCGGCTGGCTCACCGGTTGGCTCATGGTGGTACCGAACGGGCTGCTCGCGCTTTATTACGGCTGGCACGGCAAGCCGGAGGTTGTTTACACGTCGCAAGTCGGCGACGGCCACATCTGCATCCCCCTGTGCGTCGGACTCTATTCCTTGATCAACCCGATTGACGTTCCGGTGTTCTTCCACACGGGAATTTTCGTCCTGGCCGGCGCCACCATCGTCCACGCGCTCTTCGTCACGGTGTTGGGAGGGCTTCCGCGCTTCATGGGATGGGCGATGACCGTGGCCTACGGCTTCTTCCTTTACAAAGGCCTGATCGGTTAGGGGCGGGTCACATCGGATGCGCGAGCGGCTCCGAGCGGAACCGATCGCTCATCTCCAGAAACGGAACCTGGGCGCTCAGCCAGAGCGGGTCTTTCGCAATGTCCGTCATCGTCAGGTTCGTATTGTTGCAAACCAGGTAGATGTCGTCGCCAATCATCACAAATGCCTCCGCCTTGGTGCCATGGGCATGTCGCGCGAACTCGAAGTCGCCGATGCTATGCTGGTTGGCGCGGAACTGGTCGCGCAGCTCTTTCGTGTCGTTCAGAAAGTCCCTTTGAAAGCCCTCCTTGCGCGGGCCCAAATACTTGAGCAATACGATCTTTTCCGGCATCAACGCCACGACAGCCCATTCGTCAAAAACGGTCTTCTTGTAAAACTGGTTCATCCGGTCAGCAGTGGTCCTGATCAAGTCGATGGCCTGGTCGATAGTCATAGCGTTTCGATAAACCAAATTCGCCGTTCAGCAAAACAAGTTTGCCTCGGGGAAACAAGGGAATTCAGGCCCTGCACAGACAAAGGGCCAGCGCGACCGGGTCAACCCGCCTTTCTAATGATCGTGTCCTTGTTGGCCAGGTCGGGGCTCGGATTCGGGTAATCCAGATTGTAATGCAGGCCACGGCTTTCCCGGCGTCCCTGCGCGCAGTTTACGATCAATTCGGCCACCGTCGCAATGTTGCGCAGTTCCAGCAAATCGTTTGTCACGATGAAGTCCCAGTAATACTCCTGTATCTCCTCCTGCAGATTCCCGATCCGCTTCTGCGCCCGTTGCAGCCGCTTGTTCGTCCGCACAATACCCACGTAATCCCACATCAACCGCCGGATCTCCTCCCAGTTGTGCGACACCACCACCAGCTCGTCGGCGTTAGTCGCACGGCCGGATTGCCAGAACGGAATCTTCACGTCCAGCCTGTCAGACGTCCGCGTCATCACCCTCTCCGCCGCCCGATGCGCGCACACCAGCGCCTCCAGCAACGAATTGCTCGCCAGCCGATTCGCGCCGTGCAACCCGGTGCAAGCCACTTCGCCCACGGCGTAAAGCCCCTCGATCTCCGTTTCCCCCTCCAGGTTCGTCAACACGCCGCCGCACTGGTAATGCGCCGCCGGCACGACCGGGATCGGCTCCCGCGTGATATCGATGCCGTACCGCAGGCAGGTCTGGTGGATGTTGGGAAACCGCTCCGTGATGAACGGTGCCGGCTTGTGCGTGATGTCGAGCAAAACGTGGTCGGCACCGGTCTTTTTCATCTCGCTGTCAATGGCGCGCGCCACCACGTCGCGCGGCGCCAGCGATTTGAGCGGGTGGTACTTGTCCATGAACTCCGCGCCGTCGATTGCCTTCAGCACGCCGCCTTCGCCGCGCACGGCTTCACTGATGAGAAACGACTTCGCCTTCGGATGATACAGACAAGTGGGATGAAACTGGATGAACTCCATGTTCGCGATTGCCGCGCCGGCCCGATAGGCCATCGCCACGCCGTCGCCCGTGGCAATGTCCGGATTGGTCGTATAAAGGTAAACCTTGTCGCACCCGCCCGTCGCCAACAACACGACGCGCGATGCAAACGTCTCGACACGGCCGGCCTGCTTGTTGAGGACGTAAGCCCCGGCGCAACGATTCGGTCCGGGCTGGCCGAGTTTCTGCGTCACCACCAGATCGATCGCGAAATGGTTCTCGAAGATCTCAATGTTGGGCCGTTGGGCGATCGCCGCCAGCAGCGCGCGTTCGATCTCGCGTCCCGTCACGTCCTTGGCGTGAAGGATGCGGCGCTTGGAATGTCCCCCTTCGCGGCCCAGGTCCAGTTCCTTCGCGCCCGGCGCGCTGGGAACCTCCCGTTCGGAAAATTTCATTCCCAAATCGATCAGTTCAGCGATCCGGGACGGTCCTTCCTGCACGATGGTGCGGACAACGTCCTCCTTGCAAAGCCCGGCCCCCGCTTCCAGCGTGTCGCGCACGTGCAGCTCGAACGAGTCCTCTTTCGACGTCACGGCGGCGATGCCGCCCTGGGCATAGTTCGTATTCGATTCGGCGCGATGTTTCTTGGTGATGATGGCCACACGCCCGTGCGCCGCGACCTTCAGGGCAAATGAAAGCCCGGCGATGCCGCTGCCGAGGACGATGAAATCAAATTGTTTCATTTCACAGCCGTCCGTTGTCAATCAACCTCGTCTTGCCCACGAACACGGCCAGCGCCAGGTGCGCACCGCGCCTCACTTCGGCCACGGGCTGCAGTGTTTCCGGGTCGAAGAACTCGATGTAGTCCACCCTCGCCGACGGCCGCGTTTCGATCAACCATTTCAACTCCGAACTCAACCGGCCGGCGGGAATCGCAACTTTGGATGCCTTCAAGGTATCGCGCGCCTGTTGAATCGCCTGCCAAAGTGCCACGGCCTGTTCGCGTTCCGCCGGTGATAGATACTTGTTCCGCGAACTCAGCGCCAGGCCGTCGGCCTCGCGGATCGTCGGCGCGACGACCATTTTTACCGGAAAATTCAAATCGCGCGTCATCCGCTTCACCACCGCCGCCTGCTGGAAGTCTTTTGCGCCGAACACCGCTGCGTCCGGCAGAACAATGTTGAACAACTTGGCCACCACGGTCGTCACCCCGCGAAAATGCGTCGGACGTGACGCCCCTTCCGTTCCACGCGACACGCTCTCCTCGACGACGTACGTGCTGAAGCCCTCTGGGCCATCGCCCTGTACCGTCCGGTCATCGCGGCGTGATGAGCCCGCCCCTGGAAACATCTGTTTGTCGCCGGGCACAAACAGCACGTCCACGCCGGCATCGCGGCAGAGCTTTTTATCCCGAGGCAGGTCGCGCGGGTATTTGGCGAGATCCTCTCCGGGGCTGAATTGCGTCGGGTTGACGTAAATGCTGACCACCACCACGCCGCGGCCGCCCACCTGTCGTTTCGCCCGCCGCATCAGGCTGACGTGGCCATCATGCAAATAACCCATCGTGGGCACAAACCCGACGCGTTGGCCTTTTCGCTTCCAACCTCGCGCGAGGCGCTGCATGGCTGAAACGGTCGTGACGATCCGCATGGACCGAGCATGGTTGAAGCGGCAATGGCCAATCAATCCTATTGTCGGTGGAAGAAAAGAAAACGAACCGTCGGCGCTAGGTAATTCTACGGCAACGTGATCACGCGATAGAATCGTTGCACTCCGAGCAACGCGCTCGGGTCCGGTTTCGCGCCCGTCGAGGTAGCGGCGACCAGGTCGCCGGGCAGGTCATTCCAACCGACCTCTTCCACGCTATCCTTGTATTGCACTCGATAGGCCCGTCCGGACACCGCACTCCACAACACGCTCACTGAGCCATCCGTGTTTGCCAGCACGAACGCCTTGAGAACCGACGAATCATTCGTTGGGCTGGTCCCGGCTCCGAATTCTTCCAGGTCGGTTGCGCCATCGCCGTCGAAATCGCCCGATCCCTCGCGGGCAAGGTTGTTAAAGAACATCACCTCCCATTCGTCCGCCATGCCGTCGGCGTCGGCGTCTCCCAGATGGATTCTCAAGACAAGGACATCCTTTGTGCGGTTGAAGTCGCCGGCGAATAGATCGCCGGCATAGCTTGAAAACACGACCGTGCTGCCGTCGGCGCTGAAGAATGGAGCCGTCGAGAGCCGATTGCCGGTTGCGCTCAACAGCAAGGTCGCCCCGCTTGACAGATCGCGAAGGAAGACGTCGGCCCAGCCATTGGTGTCATTCCCGACCAGATTTGACGCCTCGCTTACAAACACGACGTATCGACCGTCGCGGCTGATGCGCGGCAGGCGCGAAGGACCGTTACCACCGCCGGTTCCCGCCCCGTTCCCACTGACCAGGGCGTACAAACCGGAGGCGCGGCTGAAAACGTAGATGTCCGGTATTCCGTTCGTATCGACGGGATCAAGTCCTTCATTTGTGACAAAAACCGCGCGTCGTCCGGTGAAATCCAACGAGGGAGAGGACGCGTTTGTGCCCATGAGCGTGCGCAATTCGGCCATCACGTCGTAGAGGTAAAGATTGGTGCGGCTCACAAATGCAACAAACCGCCCGTCCCCGCTCAACGCGGCGTCGCCCAGGAGCGGTACTCCGGGGCTGTTGACCAGCACTTTCGATCCGTCACTCGCCCTCCAAAGGAACAGGTTGGTCCCGCCACTCACCGCGTTGGTCGTGAGGTTTCTCGCGGCGCTGAAGAACAGGATGCAACCGCCGTCGTGGCTTATTTGCGGATCCCAGGAAGCATTGTCGGCTCGCAAGAAGCCACCAAGATCTGTCGTGACCAATAAATCAGTGAGCTGACCGGGCCTCCGCGCGTAAATCTGCGCCGGCCCGGCAAAACCGGGAAAGCTATGCAAGGAATTGAGAAAGGCCAACACGCGACCATCGCCACTCCAGATCGGTGTCGCCGGATGGCCCGGTCGGTTCGTGATACTGATCGGCAGCGCCATAAGATTGGTTCCGGCTCTCAGGTCCTGAACAACGAGGTTGAACTGGTTGCTGAGTCCAAAAGCCGAAAAAGCATTGCTGGTGACCGCCTCGAACGACAGCCAGCGACCGTCAGGACTGATGGCCGGATTTCGGGACGCGCTGAATGTGCGCCCCAAATCATCCGTTCCAGGCCGGATCACCACGTTGCTTCCCGTTATGAGGTCCCTCACAAACACATCGCTGCTGCCATTGGTGTCGCTTGGTATGAGGTTCGCAGCGAAGCTTTCGTAAGCCACGAAACGTCCTGTGGCACTGATGGCACCCGGGACAATCTGAGTGGTCGCGTCACCCGTCATGAGACCGAGGGATGAATGGCGCCGCGAAATCAGCTCCGTCGGTCCATCCGGCAACGCCCGACCAAAGATGTTCACCGAGAGAGTCCGATCCGTCGGCAAATGGTCAACCGAGCTTCCTTGAAAGGCCATATATTGCCCGTCATCACTCAAACTCGGAAATTGGGCGCCGCTGATGTGGGTCCGCGATCCCGCGGTCTGGTCGTAAATGAACGCGCCGAGACTGAAGATATTGGTGTCGACCCCACCTGTCTGCCCTCCCTGATCTAAAGAATAGCTGTTCGTCGTGTCCCGACCATCGCTCTGATAGAGCACAAAGCGACCCTCGCGGCTGATCGAGATTGGCAACGCTCTCTCCTCACGAGTGACCCCGGTCCAATGCGTTCTTACTGACGAAAACGCCCCGCTCGTCATCGAGTTCGTACTGACGCGAATCGTGATGTCGCTTTGCACATCGCGCACAAAGACATCCAAAGCGGCAACCTGGTTCGTTGGAAGGTTGTCTCCTTCGACCAGATTGTTGGCGAAACTTTGGAAGGCCACAAAACGTCCGCCGGCGTTGATCACCGGTCCAAACGACCGCCCTGCGCCGCTGGACACTCCGTTTGTCGCAATGCTGATGAGCTTCGTTGTGCGGAGCAGCAAGTCTCGCACGAACACGTCGCTCGTCCCGTTCGCGTCTCCCGGCACAAGGTTGCTCGCCAGACTTTGAAGAGCGACAAATCTTCCGTCTGCGCTGATCACCGAATTCCACGAATCCTGGTTGCCGGTCGTCAGGTTCGTGCTGACGCTAACCAGGATGTTCGTGCCGGCAGCGAGGTCGCGGACGAACACATCCATGCGATTGTTCGTGTCGTTGGCGATCAAGTCGGAAGAGACGCTTTGGAAAACAACCCGCCGACCGTCGTCGCTGATTTGCGGTGTACCCAAAAACGACCATCCGCCCGACGTCGAACTCACACCGCCGCCGAACCGGTTTCGTGTCACCAACGCCGTTATCCCTGAGTCCATGTCCCGAACGAAAAGGTCAGCGGCATTGTTCGTATCATTCGTGACGAGGTCGCTCGCCTCGCTCTCAAACAGCACCTGGCGGCCGTCTGGCGTGAGAGCCAAGGGATACGATCTGCCTCTCCCCGACCTCGGACCGTTCACTGTGACACTCACCAACTCAGTCACTCCGGCGACAAGATCGCGACGAAACACATCGAAGACGCGATTAGTGTCGCCCATGACGAGGTCATCCGCCGAGCTTTGAAACAAGACGTATCGACCGTCGGAACTGAGGAACGGGGCCATAGAAGCTCCCGCGCCGCTGCCCGTGTCGAATCGGTTCACGCTGACCAATTCCGTGGTGCCCTGGGCTCGGTCCCGTACAAGC
Organism: Verrucomicrobiia bacterium; assembly: GCA_035277185.1. Taxonomy (GTDB): domain Bacteria; phylum Verrucomicrobiota; class Verrucomicrobiia; order Limisphaerales; family AV2; genus DATEKZ01. The sequence continues at coordinate 2,434 of DATEKZ010000462.1, read as the reverse complement.
ACGTCGAACGTGTCATTGTGATCGTTGGTCACAAGGTTGCCCCCGGCGCTGGCGAAGACGACAAATCGGCCGTCGGTGCTGGCTCCCGTGTCAAAACAGTCGGCGGCCGCTCCATCGGATCGAATCACCGCCACCGCAGCCGACTCCGGCGCCGCGGAAAGGAACGGTGACGAAACGAGCGAGCCGAGAAGCAAAACAATTTGCGGCAAGGGACCGGTCACGGTTGTCGGTCGAACGCATTTCATCCCGCTTCCGATCCCTATCTCCGGTAAGTCGTCACCCTTTGCATCCAGGCGATGTCTGGATTGTTGGGCTGCGGTCCAGGCGAGGGAAATTGAGTAATGATCACTGTCCGCGGATCCACCCATTGACGATACCGCACGCTTCCGTCCGCGAAGCCCAGGTTCGCCCCCAGAGTGTGGTAGGCCGCGGGGAAATCAATAAATCTGGCGTTCGCGAGGGTGCTGGAAACATCCACAATGAACGCCCCGTCGTTGATGCTGTCAGCGTGCTCTTCGATGAAGACGAACGTTTGATCCGGTTGCCGGATCAGGGAGAGATGGGTCTGAATCTGAAAAGGCGGGCCGCCCACCACCCATCCCGCTGCTCCTTCGCCGATCCAGGCGTTCATCGAATAGCTGCGTGCGTTTTCAAACAATCTGCTCCGCACAGCCGTTCGTCTTTGATCGGCGGGGCACCGGTAGAAATCCGCGGATCGGCTGTAGGGAAATAGAAGTCCGTTGGTGATCATCCTGAGCTGCGCGTCAGGGCCCTCCAGGCCAATCGGTCCGACCCAATTGGTGGGCGCGGTGAAAGTGTTGGGAACCAGTTTCCCGTCGTGGTCATCCGCATACATCTGCCAGGCAACGGCCAACCGTCGCAAGTTCTCTGCGCAGACAAACCGATGTGAGTTGGCCCGGTCGTGGGCCAGTGCTGGAAGCCGAATCAGTGCAAGAAACGCCAGCACACCGAGCACGACCAAAAGATCTATGCGCGATAAGGCACATTCACTCTTGGCAGCCTTGTCGAGAGATTCGCCCTCTTTCGCAAGCCTCATAAAGTCCTTTGGGATGAGGGTTTTCATACCTCAAACAGTGTCCGCCCGCAAGCCAAATGGCGCGCGCGAGGAATGAAAAAGCGCGAAGGCATTCCGCCTTCGCGCTTCTCGGAAGCTGGACGCCGGGCTTACCGCTTTAAAATCTGGATCGAAGCATCCCGCGGCATTTCATCCGCGCACGGCTGGTTGATCGGCGCGTCGGGCTGACGCTCGTTCGGCGCCACAAGACTGTTCGCCAGCAGGTACGCCTCGACCTCTTCGCCGCTGATGTCCGGCAGCATGCGGCCGTTGACCTCCACGCAGGGACTGAGCATCTGACCGCTTTTCTCGATCATCTCCTGGCGCTGCTGTGCGTCGTTGATGATGTCGCGATCTTCAAAGGGCAGGTCGTATTTGCGCAGGACAGCGCGAACACCGTTACTCCAGCCGCACGTCGGTTTCAGATAAGCAATGATCTTGGGTTTGTTCATAGTTTTCAAAATCTGCGGCATAAACTGCCACAGCATGACCGTTTGGCAATACTTTCCTCGCGGTCTTTGTCAACGGGGGCGTTCGTGGGCAGCCTCCATTCGCTTTTGCGCACGCATTGGAACCATGAACTGGTTCGAATCCCCCTCACCCGTCTTTCCGCCTTCGCCAAGGCTGTGGCGGACGAGTCGGACACCCTCTCCCACATTTGGGGGAGTGGGACGGGGTGAGGGGGTCGGGTTCATGGAGGCCGTTGATTTACAACTAACAACTGACAACGAACCGTTGACACTGTTACCGTCCCCGCATGTCTCTCAGGGTCCTGATCATCCCCGATAAATTCAAGGGCACCCTCACCGCCCGGGCTGCGGCTGAAGCCATTGCACGAGGCTGGCGTCACGTCCGTCGCCACGACGAGATCACCCTCCTGCCCATGAGCGACGGTGGCGACGGGTTCGGGGCCATCATTGGCTCGCTGCTCCACGCTCGCGAACAAACCGTCGCTACCGTCGATGCCGCGCATCGCCCCGTCCGCGCCCGGTGGTGGTGGGAACCGAAGAGCAGGACCGCTGTCATCGAATCGGCAAATGTCATCGGACTGGCCATGCTGCCTGCCGGCAAGTTTCACCCATTCAAACTGGACACCTGGGGACTGGGGAAGGTCTTGCGCGTCGTGGCCGGGAAAGGCTGTCATCAATGTGTGATCGGCATCGGTGGCAGCGCGACCAACGACGGCGGATTCGGCATGGCGCGTGCCCACGGCTGGCAGTTCCTGGATAACTTCGGCAGGCCGATCGAACGCTGGGTGGACCTGGACCAACTCGATCGTTTGCAGCCGCCCCCGAACAAAACCCCTTTGTCAGAAATGAAGGTCATCGTGGCGGTGGATGTGCAGAACCGGTTGCTTGG
>DATEKZ010000461.1:0-7835 GCA_035277185.1 Verrucomicrobiia bacterium | reverse complement strand
CGCGCAAGAGGCCAAAGCGCTCGGGGAAAAGGAAAGGCACCAACTGGAGGCAAAACTGTCGAGCGCACTGGCGGCATTGGCCGCCGTGGACGGATATACGGAAGGGTCCAAAAGATCAGAGGCGAACAGAATGAAGAGACTGGAGCGGGAACGGGACCAACTGCGGAAAAAGCTGGACGCGGCAACCCGGCAGCTTTCGGACATCAAGAAGGGAACACGGGCGGCGAACGTAAGACAGATGACCGATCAATTGACGGCACTGCGCGCGCGGCTGGACGCTCTCGAAGCGCGCAAAGTGCCCTATACTCCGGAGGAGCTTGCGTTGCTGAGAACGCCCGACCTGACGCCCGTGAAGATCAGTCCCGGAACGGGAAGGATCTCGACCAACGCAATACCGGCAGACGCGGCGCCTCTGGTCGCGGAAGCGGAGAAGGCGTTCGCGGCGCGCCGTTTGGACGAAGCCGAACAGAAGTACCGGCAGGCGCTTCAGTTCGACGAGGGAAATAACGTCGTCCTGGCCAGCCTGGCGGCCGTGCAAATGCAGCAGGACCGGCTGAGCGAGGCGGAAGCGAATTTGAAAGGCGCGCTGGCGGTCGATCCCGACGACGCGCTCAGTCTGTCGCTGTTGGGGGTCATCAGCGTTCGCCAGGAGAAGTTCGACGCGGCCATCGAGCTGTTGGGCCGGGCAGCGCAACTCGACCCGCGGAATCCCGACACTCACAATTACCTGGGGATCGCGCTCGTCGAAAAAGGACTGCACGGTCCGGCTGAGGCGGCGTTCCGTCGTGCCATCGAGTTTTCGCCGAACAACGCGGGCGCTCACCACAATCTCTCGGTCGTTTACGCCACTCAGAAACCTCCGGCGGTAGAGCTGGCGCGCTGGCACTATCAAAAGGCGTTGAATGCGGGGCACGCCAAGAATCCCGGCCTGGAGAAGACACTGAATGGCGACAAATCCGATTCGGTCGCCAGGTAAGCATTGCCCGCTGGCGCGGCGTCGCCCTCGCCGGGTTCCACGCGGTCTGAACGATTCCGAACACAACCACCGACATGCCCATGTTACGCCAGAGTTTGCATGAACTGGTTCTGAGCACACGCGGCCGCGGCTTCTATGAATTCACGGACCAGGTGGCCGATTGGGTTCGCCGCAGCGGCATTCAGGCGGGACTGGCGACGCTGCACCTGCAACACACCTCCGCATCCCTGCTGATTCAGGAAAATGCAGACCCGGAAGTGCACCGGGATCTCGAGCGATTTTTTGCCCGTCTCGTTCCGGATGGAGATCCGCTCTTTCGTCACACTGCGGAGGGTGATGATGATATGCCGGCGCACGTTCGCACGGCGCTGACCGCCGTCAACCTGAGCATTCCGATCGCCGGCGCCGGTCTGGCGCTGGGGACGTGGCAAGGAATTTATCTCTGGGAGCATCGTGCGCAATCGCATCGCCGGCGAGTGATGATCCATCTGCTGGGGGAATAGGCTGGCAAAACGGCGCGGCGCCTGACATGCTCCCCGACCATTGATGAACAGAAGACGTGACATGAAGAGGCTTTGCGTGCGTGCGACGGCCCTCGCGGCGTTGGCGGTTTCGGTGACGACCGGTGCGGCATCTGAGGCGGGTTCAGGGACGAACCGGTTCGGATTTACCGGTCCGGAGATTTTTCCCATCGACCCGCAGATCACGCAGTTGCGCGCGGCCGACCTGGATGGGGACGAACTGGAGGACCTGATTGTCGTCAACAACGCGCGGTCCAAGATCAACCTGCTCTACAATCAAACCGGCAAGACCAATTTCCAGGTCGCGAAAAGTGCGGCCAAACGGGAGCTGAACGAACTGCCGCCCGATGCGCGTTTCCGCATCGATTCGATTGCTTCGGAGAAGAGGATTTCGAGCCTCGAGGTCACCGATCTGAACGGTGACGGCCGGGCCGATGTTGCTTATTACGGCGAGCCCAAGGAGCTGGTGGTGCAATACAACCAGGGCACCAACGGCTGGGGGACTCCCCGGCGCTGGCCGCTGGACGAAGGATTGCTCGACCCGAACGCGCTCGTGCACGGCGATCTGAACGGAGACAAGCGGACCGACCTGTTGTTGCTCGCGGAGAACTTCATTTACTTTCTGGTCCAGAATGCCGACCACACGCTCGCCGAGCCGGAAAAAATTCCCTACTCTCAGAAGGTAAAATCCGTTCAGGTCCTGGACGTCAACGGCGACGGCCGCGAGGATCTGCTTCTGGTGAACTGGGACAGTCCCGACCCGTTCCGCTTTCGTTTGCAGAACGAATCCGGCCAGCTCGGTCCGGAAATCCATTTTTCGATGCCTCCCGTCCGTTCCTATTGGGCCGACGATCTGGACGGGGATGGAAAGACGGAAATCATCGCCGTGGCCCAGAAGTCGGGCCGCGCGCAGATCTCTAATTTCGCGATCAAACCCGCGGAGCCGCTTTCCGGCGATTTCAAACAGGGGCAATTCCAGGTGATTCCGCTCAACAAGACCAGCAAGGCCCGGCGCGGCGTGGTCTGGACCGATATCAATCGCGATCAGTTGCCGGATTTGTTGGTGGCTGAGGCCGACAGCGGCCAACTGACGGTCCTGTTTCAGAATTCGGATGGTACGCTGGCGGCGCCGAAAACGTTTGCGACGCTGACCGGCGTGAGCGAAATCGCCGTCGCGGACTGGGACGACGACGCGGCGCCGGACATCTTTCTTCTGAGCGCGGACGAAAGGCAAGTCGGAGTCACGCACCTGGATGGCAATGGCCGGATTCCGTTTCCACAAATCATTCCCATCGAGGGACGGCCGCTGTCGATGGCGGTCGGACCTTTACAGCCCGGGGCAAAGCCGTCGCTTGCGCTGATTCTCGACCAGGACGGGAAGCGCGAGCTCCAGACCCGGTCGTCGGACGGAAGGACCACCTCGCAGAAGCTGGCGGAGAGTTTCAAGTCCAATCCAACGACGCTGGCGTTCCACGATATGAACCAGGACGGCTTGAACGATCTCGTCGTGTTGATTCCATACGAAAAGATCAAAGTGCTTCTGCAGGCAGCGGACAAACCGTTCGATGAACAGGATGTCACGCCGCCGGGCGGCACCGCGGAACAGCCATGGATGAGCCGGGCGGACGTCGATGGCGATGGAAAGCCGGAGCTGTTGCTGGCGCAGAAGAATTTCCTCCGAGCCGTGGTGCTGCATGCCGACACGAATCGCGCGAGCGACAAACAGAGCTTTTCCTTTCGTGTGAAGGAACAAATCAACGGGGTGGCCGGCAATTCGCGCATCGTTGGCGCCGCCGCACTGCTCAACGGGACCAACCGGATTGCGTCAATTTTCCTGCTGGATGCCGAGCGGAAGTCGCTGACGCTTTGCGAGCGGGACACGGCGGGTGTCTGGCAGGTGGCGCGCAATCTGCCGCTGCCGGTCAGCGATTTTTCCGGTCTGGAGGCGTTGGCCCTCGGCGGTCCAGGCCCCAACAGCATCGGTTTCCTGAGCCTGAATTCGGTGGCCTGGATGGCGCTTCGGGGTGACGCGTGGGAGTTTGCGGAACTGGACGGTTACGAAACGTCGATCAAGGACGGCTTTTTGAACGACGTTGTGTCAGGCGATCTGAACAATGATGGCCGCAAAGAACTCGTGTTCCTGGAGACGGGACGAAACCATCTCGACATTGTCACTTTCGAATTGCCGCATCAGTTGGTTCCGGCCAACCGATGGCAGGTGTTTGAAGAGCGAACGTTCCGGGGCCGCCGAAGCGAAATGCCTGAGCCGCGCGAGGCGCTTGTCACGGATGCCACCGGCGACGGCAGGAACGATCTGGTCGTTCTGGTTCACGACCGCATCCTGCTTTATCCCCAGGAATGAAGGGGCCGCGAAGGCAGGTGCGGATCCGCCGTTACTTTTTGAGTTGAGGCGGCGTTGGAGAGAACATTTTGTAACTCAAGCCTTCAGGCGTGACGCTGCCGGAGTAAACGGTGAAGTAGAAGTATTTGGCGATCTTGTCGAACGACGGCAGGAGGGAGAAGTCGAGCCAGGCTTTGAGACCGCCGCCGTCCTTGCCGCTTAGTTTTGGCCCCAGGGGCGTAACAGCGAGCATTTTCTCGAGGTTGCCGGAGTCGTTTTTCAGGGTCTCCAGCATGACGCGCATGGTCTCGCTGGAATTCTCGTAACCAAACAGGCCGGTATTCATGCCCCCGATCTTTTCGGCGGCTTCAGCGAGGCCCGGGCTCTCGCGCAGGGTCTTGCCGGTGTTTTCGCTGCTGCGTAGATACGTTTCGAGGATGGCATCGTCCGTGGAGAGGGCGATATATCCGCCGCTGGCCGCATAGCTCAGAGTGCGCTGAATGGTGCTCGAGCCGTCGGGGCTGGGAGTGGGCGGCAGCGAGAGGGAGTAGATTTTGCGGCCCAGGAATTCGCGTTCCTTCACGTTGCTCAACGCGGGAGGCAGCAGCGAGGTGAGCATTTTGAGGGCGCCCGCCAGCTTATCTGAATTGGGAGAGCCGATCAGGTACAGGGAGGGAGGCGAATTCAGCTCGGCGAACGTATTGCCGCGCGGGCTTTTTTGAAAGGTGATCAGATCGTCGCCCAGGTTGCCGACCAGCTCGCGGCGCATGTCAAAGTTGGGGTCCTTATCCTTCCCGACGTTTTCGAACATCAGTTTAAAGACGCCGCCGAACTGAGGGGAGATTTCAACCAGCATGCCTTCCAAAGTGTTCCAGGCTTTTTGAACGTCCAGACGCCAGCGCTGGAACTGGACCGCATCGGCCGGGACAAAGGGCGGCGGATTGGAGTCCTTGGCTTCAGCGGAGATAATCTTGAAAACGCCCCCCCGACCCGCCGCGGGCACCGCAAAGTGCAGTTCGCCGAAGGAGCCGTCCGAAGTTTCATTGAAAAGGAAGGAAACCGTCTTGAGTCCGGCGATGCCGGTGGCCGAGACGACTTTGGTCGGGTTTACGGCAAGGTCATCGCTCTCCTTGCTCGCCTCCGAGGCGAGCCGGTTGAGAATATCGACGATGGGCTTGAAATGGACCCAGCCGTAAACGAGAGCGTTCCGGAGCCGGGCCTGATAATCCGTTTCAAAGGCGGTTTGTTCGCCGAGAGAGGGAACCGGTCCGCCCGACTGGCGGATCAGAATTTTTTCGATCACCTTGGGATCGCTTCCGGCAATGAGGAGCGAATCCGACTGCCCGACGGTAATCTCCGTCTTTTTCGCGGCCGGATTGTCGGCATCCTCGGAGGCCTTCTCGGGCTTTTCGGACTTTTCGGTTTTTGAGTCGGCCAGGGATTTTTCAAGGGTTTTGGCCACATCTTCACCGGACACGACCAACGTGGTAAACTCCACGTCCCGGATTTTTTCCGTCTTCAATTTTTTCCCGCCATCGATCCATTTTTTCCGCAAGTCAGCGAGGTTGGTTTTGAGCTGACTGCTTTTCTCCTTCGAGTCGATCAGCACGAGCCAGGCGGGTAAGCGATCTTCCTTGCCTTCCCATCCATTCTGGATGACGGCAAAGGTGAACTGGCCCTGAGCGAGCCCGGCGTAGTCGGCAAGCTTGACACCCAGATCGCGCTCCAACGGGGTAATCACTTCTTCCACCAACTTTTTTTCGAGTTTTTCCACGAAGGGCTTCATCGCCGGGTCGCGCCAGAGCTGGCAGGCGGGCGTCCCTCCGTAAACGGTTCGCGCCTTGGCGTAATCGGGCACGGTGATGACGCCGAGCGTATCGGCGGGCAGAAGTTTTTCGGGCGGCGGGACCGCTGCGTGGACAGCGAGCGGCAGACAGGCCAGCAGGGCGATGGCGCCGAGTTTGGAATTCATAGCTTTGGTTTTTGCGGAATTGGACTCGGAAGGGCGTTCTTGCCCCGCCCATGTCATTGTCAGCCTAATTCAGCATTTAAGGATTGAGCTTGCCCCAGGCAGGCGCTGTTGGGCAAGAGAACACTTGGGAGGACGGTAAGTTGCGGGGAATCAGGGGGACTCCGTCGGCCTTCGGATGCGGCTGGGCGGCTCGAGATAACGATAGGCGTTGCTGGGATTGTCGTTGTCGTAGGCAAAAGCGTCGCGATGGTTCAGGAAGTACTTTACCAACTCGACAGGGATCGCGAACCCCAGACCTTCACCGAAGGTTATTTTCATGTTGGTCACGCCCACCACCTCGCCGCGCATATTGAAGAGCGGTCCGCCGCTGTTTCCCGGATTGATCTGCGCGGTGGTCTGCAAATAAAGGTCCCCCTGCATCGGGCGCGTCTTGGTGCTGACGATCCCTTCAGTCACCGTGCGCTCCAGCCCCAGGGGACTTCCGATGGCAAATACGCGTTCTCCGACCGACAGCGCGTCCGAATCGCCCAACAGTAATTTGGTGAATTCGGGCGCGTCCTTGTCTTCGATCTTGAGCAAGGCCAGGTCTGCGAACTTGTTCGTCGCCATGATTCTCACCTGTTTGTAACTCTTGCGCTCCAGTTGCCCGCCCTTTTGATGATACACTTCGACCGAAATCTGGGTCTCGCCTTCGATGACGTGGAAGTTCGTAATCAGGAAACCTTCCTCGGTGATGAAGAATCCGGACCCTAATCCGCCCGGCGTGCGCACTTGGACGACCGCCTCGCCGAGCTGGCTCACCAGCTCGCGGACGGAACGTTCGGGAGGGAGCGTGCTGGAGGACTGGAACAGGCCGGACCGGGCTGCTGATGGCGGAGGCGCGGCAGGGGTGGCCCTGGTCTTCCTGCTCGCGGAAGGTTCGGGCGTTTCGTCTTTGGTAATCTTCGAGATTTGATTGCGAGGCACCAACAGGACCGTGTAACCCACGTCAACCACCACCTGATCGCGTTTCTCGGCAAGCACTTTTCCCGAAATGGAGGCCTGGTCCTTGAGCTGGATCACGTCCGCAGTTACCACGGAAAGGCTCCACGAGAGGAGTATCACTGCCACACTTGACCGCATTAACATTGTCGCAGCCTAGCGGAATTTGCGCCGCTTGACAAGCCTGGTTCCGGCCTTGTTGCGTTGCAGGAAGGAGGCTCTGCCGGCGATCTCCTGCCAGCACCGGCGGCCGATACTCAGTTCTTGCGGCGTGTTGACGTTGAGGAATTCGTGATCGCCGAACCCCTGTGGATCAAAGCAATGCGCCTTCAACGCGCTCACGAGGCCGCGGACAGAAAAGGCGCCGCGCTTCAACTGGTGCTCCACGCTCGCGAGATCCGCGCGTTGCAACAAGAAAGGGAAGCCTGGAACCTCGTCTCTTGCGACAAACCAACTGCCTTTGTGCCGTTGGAATCGCGACACAATCTTCCGCAGCAAGCCGGGTGAAACGAACGGCATATCACAGGACAGGAACACAATAACTTCCGCCTGGCTGGTCGCCAATGCCGTGTAAACGCCGCCCAGGGGGCCGCACCGTTCCATCAGATCACGCCGGATCACGCGAACCGGGAGGCCGGACGCCTTTGCGGCTAAACGGACATGCCCAAGGAGCGTTCGCGGTCCTATCCGCACACGTGTCTTGTCCCGGCCCATCCGTCTGCTGTTTCCCCCTGCAAGGATGCAAATCTCGATCCCCCGACCATCCAGGGAGGTTGATGTCGATGGACTTTGACGGTCACGCAGCATGACACGTGGAGCGTGATTCACTCGCTCGATAACGTGCCAGCTTTTTGTTGCCGGCCGTGCTGAGGGTGCTCCAGACGCCCCCAGGGTCGTGAAATCGGTGATTCTGTGCTCCTTCGTCTCATGCTCGCCACTGGATTCGGCCCGTTGGCCGCGTCGTCCCCCAACAATTATCATTTTTTAGTTGCCAACATTTCGAATCTGTTGTTACCTATTTCCAAGTTCCCGAACAATAAGTGC
>DATEKZ010000460.1:0-2670 GCA_035277185.1 Verrucomicrobiia bacterium | reverse complement strand
CTGAGGGTCAACGGCGCGGGACCGACAGTGCCCGGACAACTCAGGTCCGTGCAATTGCGGGCGTAGTCCATGGCCACCGGGCTGACGGTGTTCAGGAAACTGGAGGCGGTGTCCACCAGGTCGTTGGCAACCTGCATCTCGCCGGCGCCCGCCCACGCGGTTCGGGCGTCGTACGGGAAATGGGTTCGGAATCCGCCGGCGGGCTGGAACTTCAGATGGATCGAGAGCAACGCGGTGCCGTTCGCGTCGGCTTTGACGAGTACGTCCGGCGTCGTGACGCTGTCAACAAAGCGGAAGTATTGCTCGTTCGACCGCTTGATCACCATGTCCGGTTCAACGAGCGCCGGAGCAAAGCTCTCCAACGAGTCGAGTTCGTCCCTGCGGACGTACTGGAGCACGCCGGTGGGGGCAAGCCGGATCTGGCCCTGACTAACCAACCACGCCATGGCGGCCGTCTCGATCCAGAACGGTTTGGTTTCTTCGCAGGCAAACACGGGAACGGCAGGCGCAAAAGTCAGGTCACTCGCCGGTTCCAAGCCCTGCGCCAAAGCAACGCCGGAAAAATCCATCGTTCCGTTCAACACACGGCTCGTCGTCGTCGCCCGGTAACCGAACCCGGTCGGCAGAATCAACCGGATGTCGCTGAAGGCGCCGGAGGTATTGAGCACCAAGGTTCCGGGCAGCCGTTCGAAGCGGATGTTATTCGCGGTTTCGCTGTCCGGTAATGCGGGCGGGTTCAACGTCACTGAACCTGAGGACAGCTCGGCGTTCCCATTGGGTCGCAGAATGACATCCAGGTCCGTACCGTCGCCGTACCTGAACCCCGGTATGCCCACGACAAAGCCCTGGTTTCCGTCCACGCCCAACCGCGTGCGGACAAAGTTCGGCGGGACCACCAGGATGGGCGACGGCGTGTTGTCGATGCTGTTGAACACCGTATCAATGCCGCCGAAGAAAAGGTGCCCGTTGAAATGCAGCATGCGCTGGTCGGCCATCACCAACGCGTTGCCCGGAACGGGCGGCTCCGCGAGGACCTCCACGTGGTCAATGCTGATGATCACCTTGTACAGTTTGTTGACCGAATCCAGTTGTTGTCCGGAGGCCGGTTTGATGCTCAGCGTGTCGATGAAATTGGCGACGGTCGGCGGGATCGGATTACCAATAAGCGCGATGCCATGGCTTTGGATCGACTTGATGAAGGTCGCGCTGTTGCTCGCCAGCGGAACGTTCGTATTCGCCGCGGCGTCCACCAACTGGAAGTTCAGGTGAATGGTAACGTTGTTCGCGGCGGGAACGGCGCTGAAACCGTCATAGCGCCGCAGGGTGTAATCCGTATCGACAGTGATCGTGTCCACGTCTGCCACGGTGTTTACGAGGCAGGTGCGCGTGTAAACCGAGCTGTTCAACGAGGCAACAACGTTGAATGCCGCGTCGCCGCTGACGAGATTCGTGAAGTGGTGGTAAGCGCGCGGACCATCGGTGGCGAATTCCCCCGTGTCCGTTCCGCCGCGGAAAATCCGCAGCTCGACGGTGTACTGTTTGTACGGATCGAGGCGCACCGCGGGCCGCAGCGAGGCCACATTCGTGTCGTTGGCGACGCCGTAGCCGGCCATGAAGTAGGTGTTGGTGATATTATAGGTGTAGCCGGCATTGGTCTGGCCATTGGAATCGAGGATCGGATGCGGCTGGCCGTCGCCGGCATCCAGCAGACGGTAGCTAAGATAATAGGAATTAAGCGTGAACCCGCCGTCGAAGTTCTCCGAACGAATCACCGAGTTCACCAGCAGGGATTCACGATTGTATTCGGCGCCGGCGGCGGCGGCATCGGAATCGATAACGTATCCGGTGTAGTTGGTGATCGCCATCTGTTGCAGGCTCGATGCGATGGTGGAATTGCCCGCGGCGACACTGATGTCGTCCAGATACCAACCCTCCGCGTTCACGGTGAAATCGCTGGTGAACTCGAACCGAAGCGTGTGACCAGCGCCGACATAAGCGTCGAGGTCGACAACGGCCTCTGTCCAGGACGCAACCGCCACCGTATTCGTCCAGATTGGGGTGCCGTCGATGAAAACGCGGCACCGGTCGAAGCCGGACTCGATGGACGGCACTTTGTACCAGAACCGCAGTGTCGCCTCGGTGAAGCCGCTCAGATCAATACCCCGGCTCATGAAGGCCGTCATGTTGGTCCGATACTGGGGGCTGCCGGTTGTCCCCGTGAACCCGATCCCGGCGCAGTAACCCTTCCAGTTGCCGGTATGCGTTCCCTCGCCTCCAAACGCCGAGTCCACATCATCCCAATAGGCGGCGACTCCGCTGGGATTCGAGTCGCCGACGCTCCAGGCGCCCGGAAACGTCCCCTCAAACCCCTCGAACAGGACGGTCGTTTGGGCCACAGCCAGGCGCTCCGCGCCAAACAGGCAGAGGATTCCTGCTGCGATTCCAACCGCACGTTTCAATTTCTCGAACATTCGTCCTTGGCGGAACGCGGGGGTCCTCTGTGCAACCAATTCCGTGACCGCAAAGCTCTTACGCGACGTGACGATTTATTTGTTCAGCAAGTGTCCAAACGAGCCTGGGTCTGCCGCAGTTTGTTGCGATCGAGGCGATAGCTGAAAGTGGCGTCCTCTGCGGCAACCTCGATCGTCACCAGGCGCCAAGCGGCGTGGG
>DATEKZ010000459.1:0-6502 GCA_035277185.1 Verrucomicrobiia bacterium | reverse complement strand
GGGTGTGGGCTAGGAAGCCGTGGCTCCGGTGTGGCCGAATCGTCATTATATCTGGCGGCAAAGTTATTCACCAGCCTGGGCGGAGTGACTTGGACTGGTCGCTTCCCAGTCTGGCGAATAACTTTGGAAATCGTATCAGGGACGGGGGTGAGGGGGAAGGGTTCATGGAGAGCCCGCACGAGTTTGATGCCGTGCATTGGGACCATGAACCTGCGGATCGCGCGGTAGTCCCGCGGCCGCGGGAGAGTGCGCCAGTCCTCTGGCGCTTTCGGTCGGTTCGGCCCCACTGCCAAAGCGCCAGAGGACTGGCGCACTCCAAAACCTGGCGGGGCCTCCGACGGTTCATGGAGGAGGTGGGCATGCTCAAGCCACAAGTCGTCGCACGATCTGATAGACCTCGGTCGATTCAATCTGCGCTTTGGGGAGCAATGAAGGTTCGCTCGAGATGAGGATGGGCAAATCGGTCGAATTCGCCGGGCGGCATCCGTGCGAGCCTTTGACCAGCGTGGCGTCGAGCGGAATGACATCCATCAACATCCGAAAGCCGAGCTTCTTCTGAAGCAGGCGCCGGAGGACTTTCAGTTTCACCAGGGGGATTTCCGGATCGAGGAACAGTTCCACCGGATCGTAGCCCGGTTTACGATGGATATCGACGCAACGCGCAAAGTCAGGCGCGACCCGATCGTCGAGCCAGTAGTAGTACGTGAACCAGGCGTGTTCGGAGGCGACGGCGATCAAATCTCCGGCCCGCGGATGATCGATTCCCAATTCGCGTTTGCCCGGCTGGCTCATCACCCCTTCCACCGACGGAGTGTTTTCCAGAAGCTCGCGCACCTTGCCCTCGAGGGAACGATCATTGAGATAAATGTGAGCGACCTGATGGTCGGCGACAGCGAAAGCCCTGCTCGCGCCGCAATCGAGCAACTCCAGGCCGAGTTCGTCCTTCACCGTGATCCAACCCCTCTCGCGAAAAAGCCGGTTCAGGTGGATCGGGGTATCGACATTGGTGATGCCGTATTCGGACAGGAGAAGCACCTGCACGGAGCGCGATTGAAAGAAGGAGATCAGGTCGCCGACGATCGCATCGATCCGTCGGAGGTCGCCGATGATCGCGGGATTCAGGGAGCCGTCCTCGGGACCGCCGGATTCAAGGCGGGCATCCTTTGGCGCGGCAGCCTTGTTGCTCCCGGGCGCTTTTGACCCGTCCTGAACCGGCGCCGTTTCGGGGCCGCTGCGGCCTGGAAGGCCGCGGTCCGTTGAATAGGGTCCATGCCGCTGGAGGTTGTAATCAAGATGAGGCAGGTAAACGAGGCTCAGCGTCGGTTGATACTTGTTTTCAATCCACCGTGCCGAGGCGGCAATCCAGCGGGACACCGCATCGCCCGCGCCTTGCGGCGTATCGACACCCGCTGCCGGGCCCCAGAAACACGGAAAGGGAAATTCGCCCAGGTCCTTCTTGATTTCAGAGCGAATCGAGCCGGGCGACGCATAGATGTCGAAGACCTTGCGTCCGTCGGCGGGATACATCGGGCGCGGCGTGATGGAATAGTCCGCGCTGGAATACATGTTGTACCACCAAAACAGATTCGCGCAGGTGGCCGCGGGATCCAGTGCGCGCTGTTCATCCCAGATTTTGCGCCCGTGAACGAGGTGATTCGACTGTTTCCAGAACTGCACTTCCGCCAGCTCGCGGTTGTACCAGCCGTTGGCGACGATCCCGTGCTCCGAAGGCGTCTGGCCGGTGAGATAATTTGATTGCGCCGTGCAAGTGACGGCCGGAAACGCGGGCACGATGTGCGCCCTGGCTCCCCGCTTCAGAAACTCCGCCATCTTCGGCGTGTGGGGGCCGATGAGCGATTCGGTGAGTCCGACGACGTTGATGACGGCGGTGCGTTTCATCCGCGTTCAGATTCGATGAATGGATTTAACCACGGATGGACACAGCGCGGCAATGACGCAACCACAGTGATTTGGAGTGCGGTGACGACGAGTGTGTCCGGAATTCTCTTTGGCGTCCGCGATGTCGCCGGCGTCCCGTTTCCGGGGCGAGACAGCTACGCCCGCGCGTAAAGGATCTTTCGAGCCATCTGCTGGTGCCGTTGCTGCAGCTCATAGATCGACTCGATCACCTTCGGGAGATTCATCTCGTGCATCTCGAAGCCCTGGCCGATGGCCTTGAGCAGGGTGATGGCAAGCTGTCCGCCCAGATGTTCGCGGAATTCCTCGAGGCCCTTCAGAACCATCAGATTGTTTTCCGATTCGACATTCAGCAGTTCGTTGGCGAACAGCTCGAAGCCGAGCCTTTCCAACAGCGCCAGCACACGATCGGCGGACGCGGCATCGAGGTAGCCCATCTTGCGCGAATAAATCACGTCGAGCGCGATGCCGATGGCGACGGCTTCGCCATGGCGGAGCTGATAGTCGGACAGTTGTTCCAGCTTATGCGCTGCCCAATGGCCAAAGTCGAGCGGCCGGGCGGAACCGAACTCAAACGGATCGCCGGAGGTGGCGATATGATTCACGTGCAGTTGCGCACATCGGTAGATGAGCCGCTGCATCGCTTCCGGCTCGAAGTCACGCAACCGGTCGGCGTCGCGCTCGATGGTCTCGAAGAAATCCCGGTCGCGGATTAGCGCCACTTTGACCGCCTCGACGTAGCCGGCGCGTTTGTCGCGGGGGGAGAGCGAGGCCAGCAGTTCGAAATCGTTGATCACCGCGAAAGGCGGGGCAAACGTGCCGATGAAATTCTTTTTTCCAAAAGCGTTGATCCCGTTTTTCACGCCGACGCCCGAATCGTCCTGGCTCAGCGTGGTGGTCGGAATCCGCACGTGACGGCAACCCCGATGCGCCGTCGCCGCCGCCAGACCGACCATGTCGAGGATCGCCCCGCCGCCGACCGCGATCACATACGAATGGCGGTCGATGTGATAGCGGTCGATATGGGAATGGACTTCGGACACGTGGAAGTAGGAATTCTTCACCCGCTCGCCCCCTTCCATGATCATCGGGGGACAGACGAGGTTCAGGGAGTCGGCAAAGGCGGCAAAATACGCTTCAATCCTCCTCGTCAGATCAGGCTGGGCGACTGACAGCGATTCATCGAGCACGACGAGAACGTTGTGCCGTTCGCGGTCTTCCCCGTTGGCGAGCACGTCGTTCAGCGCCGGATTGGCGGGATCGAACACGTTCCGCGTGAAGAGAACGCGGTGACGGAAACCGACGGTGATAGTGCGTTCAATCGGCCGCATCGGCCTAATGTGCCGTCTTGAAGGGTTATTTTCGAGTTTTATTTGAACTAACCGCTCACGCCATGGGCCGCAACTCCATCCACATCGCGGCGCGGAAGGTCTTCTGCGGCTCCAGCAGAATGACCTCGTGGTCTTTCGGCCGGCTGAACGAGTTCGGCAGGGCGGTCCACGGTTCCAGGCAATAAAACGGTTCGCCCGTGCTCTTGGACCAGATGGCGACGAAGCGGTGCTGGAGAGCCTCCTCGAAATTCAGCACCACCTCCAGTTCGCTGGCGGGGTCGATCAGGATCAACTCCTGTTTCTTCAGATCGGTGAGGAACATGGTGCCGGCCACGTCCTCCTGCACGCTCCAGTTCTGCCCCGGGAACGGCTCCGCGGTAAAGCGCTCGAATTTCCCGACCGGACTCAGACGCTTCGCCTCCGGAATTTCCACGAAGCAGGCCTCGCGTTCACTTTTCGAAGTCAGAGGCACGGCAAAGTAAGGATGGACACCCGCGCTGAATGGCATGGGTTCATTGGAACGGTTCTCAATGACCTGCTCCCAGGCGAGCCGTCCTTGCGCCAGCCGATAGGTCAGGCAGTGACGGAACGCGAAGGGGTAACTGGCGCGTGTCGCCTCGTTGTCGGTCAGTTCCATCGAGATCGACGTGGCCGTCTGATCCATGACCGTCCATTTTGACCGGCGCGCAAACCCGTGTTGCGGCATCTCGAAAAGTTTGCCGTCCCACTCGTAGTGATGCTCTTTATCCTCGACACGGTTGTTGCCAACCAGAGGGAAGAGGATGGGGTTTCCGGCGTACATTTCACGCGGGTACCGGTCCACGACCGCCTGCGAGAAGTGCAATGCATCGACCAGGCCATGTTTCGCTGTCGCCCGCGCGTAGCGCAGCAGCCAGCCGCCGAGTTCCGGCGCGATGACGGCCGTGGAGCCGTCCTTTTCCGTGAGTGTGACAAAGCTTCGTTCAGGCATGGATGTGACGTTGGTCAATGGCGGGCTGTTTCATCATTGCACCGACAGCTCGAAGTCTAGCGGGCAAACGGGAGAATGTCACGTTGGCATTCGTTTCATCGTCACGGGCCGATGCAACACTCACGAAGCAAACAAATCCAACTGCGGCGGCGGTGCCAGTTTTTGCAGTTTCTCGCGCTCGGCGCGGTGGCGGGATTGTTGGCGCACGTTGCCTTCCGGAGTGAGCTCACTTTCCTCGAGGTTGCGCAGGATTTCCTTCGAGCGTTCGATCACGGCCTTCGGCACGCCGGCCAGGCGCGCGACCTGGACGCCGTAACTCTTGTCGGTGCCGCCCGGGACAATCTTGCGGAGGAAGACGATCCGGTCGTGCCATTCCCGGACCGCGACGTTGTAGTTGCGCAGGCGCGCCAGGCGCCCGGCGAGTTCGGTCAGTTCGTGGTAGTGCGAGGCGAAGAGCGTCTTGGCGCCGACCTGATTGTGAAGATATTCGACAATGCTCCACGCGAGGCTGAGGCCGTCAAACGTGCTCGTGCCGCGGCCGATTTCATCGAGGATGATCAGGCTGCGGGGCGTGGCATTGTTCAGGATGTTCGCCGTCTCGCTCATCTCGACCATGAAGGTGGACTGCCCGCGCGAGAGATCGTCGCTGGCGCCGATGCGGGTGAAGATGCGATCGATGAGGTCGATCCGCGCCGACGCCGCCGGGATGAACGAACCGGTGTGCGCGAGAAGGGCGAGCAGCGCGACCTGGCGAATGTAGGTGCTTTTGCCCGCCATGTTCGGGCCGGTGATGAGGATGATCTGCTGCGCCGCGTCGAGTTCGGTGTCGTTCGGCACGAAACGTTCCTCGGTCAATGCCTGGTCGAGCACAGGATGCCGGCCGTCGCGGACCTGCATCACTCCCTCGTTGCCGATCCGGGTCCGGCAATAATTATAAAGGCGCGCGGTCTCCGCGAAGGCGGCGAGGACATCGAGTTGCGCCAGCGCGGAAGCGGTCTGCTGGATTTGCGGCAGGCGGCCGATGACTGCCTCGCGGACGCGAAGAAAGAGTTCGTATTCCAGCTTTACGCTTCGTTCCTCGGCGCCGAGGATTTTGCCCTCCATCTCTTTCAACTCAGGGGTGATGAAGCGTTCGCCGTTGGCGATGGTCTGCTTGCGGACGTAATGCGGCGGGACCTTCTCCAGGTTGGCCCGGGTGACCTCGATGTAGTAACCAAAAACGGAGTTGAACCGCACTTTGAGCGACGTGATGCCGGTGCGCTCGATTTCGTCCTGCTGTAATTTGGCGATCCATTCCTTGCCTTCGCGCGAGCCGCGGCGGAGTTCATCGAGGTTGGCGTCGAAGCCGTCGCGGATCAGGCCGCCTTCCCTCACCGCGAGCGGCGGTTCATCCACGACGGCGCGGGAGATCAATTCGATGAGGTCGGGCAGTTCGCAGAGCTGGGCGGCGAGCTCATGCAGAAGTGTGGAGGCGGGCTGATCCTCGGTGGCAGCCGGTGCCAGGAGACTTTGATCCTCTCTTAGACCGGGCCGGTTGCCGCCGGCAGCCACGAGGATTTGTTTGAGCGACGGAATCTGTTCGAACGCCATCCGCAACGCGAGCAGGTCACGGGCGTTCCCAGTCGCGGCGCTCAAGCGACTGATCGTCCGTTCCAGGTCGCGCACCTCAGCCAGGTGCTGGCGGAAACCTTCCAGCGAGGTGGGGTTGTCGATCCAGGTTTGGACGGCGTCCTGCCGCCGTTGAATCGGCTCCACGGCGGCGAGGGGTTGCGAGAGCCAGTCACGCAGCCGCCGCGCGCCCATCGGGGTGACGGTGCGGTGGAGAGCGGCGTAGAGCGACCCCGGCTTCGACGCATCTCGATGGAGCGGCTCAAGGATTTCCAGGTTATGGAGCGTGATGGCGTCGAGCGCAAGATAATCGGTGGATTGATAGAACGAAAGCCGGGTCAGGTGGGCGGCGTCGCGGCGCAAATGCTGCGTCAGGTAGTGCAGGGCGGCGCCGGCCGCGCCCGTGGCGGCGGCGCGGTTTTTCAGACCAAAGCCGTCCAGCGACGCCACCTTGAAATGGTCGCGCAAGGTGAACTGCGCCGTTTCCGGAGCGAATACCCAGTCGTCGTAACCGTTGAGAATCGGGAAGGCAACCTGCAACCGGGCGCGAAGCGAGGCGGCTTCCGCGGGAACGATGATCTCCGCCGGCCGGAGGCGTTCCAACTCCGTGAGCAGGCCAGACTCGCCCTCGAATTCGGTGGTCTTGAAGTCACTCGTGGTGAAATCGACAAAAGCC
>DATEKZ010000458.1:0-2384 GCA_035277185.1 Verrucomicrobiia bacterium | reverse complement strand
GCCGGCGCCGGCGACGTGTCATCGATGTCGGTGTCTGCCCCGTGTGAGAGAATGAACGAAAACGAATCATGAATGAGTTGAGTCCACAGCAAGCGGAAGAAGGCGTCCTGGCGCGCCGAAGGTTTCTCAGACATTTCGTATTGGGAACCGCGTTCTCCAGTTTCCTGGGCCGGCAGTGGGTCGGAACCGTAGTGGCGGATTGCCAACCGACCACACCCACGGGTGGAATACTCCGGGTCAAGATCGGCGAGTTTCCTGCGTTGCAGAGCGAGAATGGATCGGTTCGCCTCGCGCTGAATCCTTTCACTTCGAACAGCCCTTCGGGATTCTTCTATCCGGTTTTAGTCAATCGTGGATCGGGCAATCAATTTTTTGCCTTGCGCGCAGCGTGTACGCACCAGGGCTGTGTTGTTCCAACTTTTGGCGGCGCGTGCCCTTGCCACGGATCAGAGTACGCAATCGACGGCTCCGTCATTGCCGGTCCTGCCTCGACTTCGTTGACCCGCTACGCCGTGACCTTTGATGGTGCAGATTCGCTTTGCATCGAGATTCCCAGCCTTCGTTACGTCCTTAACGCCACTGCGGTTCAGAGCGGAGTTGGCCCGAGGGTCCGCCTCCAGTTCCAGACCCGGTCGAACGCCAAATACGAAGTGCTTTTCCGTACGGCCATCTCTGACTCCGGCGCGGTGGTTCCGTTCGCCACAACGGAAGGCGGGACGGCGAGCGTGACCGAACTCAACGGCAACGGCGCCCAAGGCACGTTGTATGTCGATCGAACGAGCGCTGCCGGATTCTATAGCGTGGCGATCAAGGTGCTGGAGGCCTGAATCGGCCGCGACCCCGCGCCGGAACCTGGCAGGCACGCGATCTCCTGCAGGGTCCGCATTCTCGCGAACGGTGCTTACTGGGTTCTGGACTCAAAATTCCGGGTCAGCCACCATTCGCACATGGCTCTATTGGTCGTTGCGTCGCGAAATCGGCACAAGGTCGGGGAGATTCAATCCATTCTCGGCCCGGCGTTCCCCTGTTTGTCTTTGGAGGAATTTCCGCAAGCGCCTGAACTGATCGAGGACGCCGACACGTTCGCGGGTAATGCGATGCGCAAGGCGCTTCAACTCGCCGAGTGGCTGAAAAGAAGTCCAGCGGCGAGAGTCAAAAGTCCGGATCTCCAGTCATTTGTTCTGGCGGATGATTCCGGCCTGGAGGTGGACGCGCTCAACGGAGCACCGGGCGTCTATTCGGCGCGCTTCGCCGCGAAGCAAACGGGGTCACGCGGTAATTCATCCGACGAAGCCAACAACGCCAGGCTCCTGCGATTGCTGGAAGGCGTGCCGCAGGAAAGGCGAACGGCGCGATTTCGGTGCGTCCTGGCGTTGACGCCGGTTCTTGAGGCCACGTCGGAATCGAGTTCACGGGTCTGTTACGCGGATGAAGTGGAATTGCAGACGGAGTTGTTCGAGGGCGTATGCGAGGGGTGCATCACGTTCGCGCCTGCGGGCAGGGGAGGCTTTGGCTACGATCCCCTTTTTGTCCCGACAGGCCATGAACAATCGTTCGCCGAATTGGGCGAAGACGTTAAGAACCGGCTCAGCCACCGCGCCAACGCCCTGGACAAACTGCGCCGAAGGCTTTCCCGCGCGGCGTAGGACGCATTCGGCTGGAAGCCGAGCAGGCAGGTTCGGTTCAGAGAAACCGCCTCAGGACATCCTCCTCCCCGCCGGCCGCGAGGATATAAACCCTGTTTCCTTCGCTCCAGCTTGCCGACATCAGTTTCCGAATCCGGACAAACTGAGGTGCACCGGTCGGCGGCGGGTCCGACACGGCCGACCGGTCGACGACAAAGAAGTAGAGGATGTTCGTGTTGCCGGAATCGAGGCAGACGAGCGAAACCTTGTTGCTCCGCCATTGAAGGATGTTACAGCCTATTCCAGGCAGGTTTTCCATCGGCCGGGTAAGAACGTAATCCGAAGGCGCTGAGTTCCGCGCGAGGAATGCGCGGATTTCGGTCAGGTTGTTCGTCAGCCTGTCCATGTTGTTCATGTCGTAGAAACGCTGCACTCCCCTCACGACCTGATCCCGGTAATCCGCAAAGCGGTTGCCACGGCCCGGTTGCGTCCAAAGCCACACGAGGCCGGCGACGAGAATGATGCCGGCGGCCGCGGCCAGCGCGTGAAACATCGGATGCCGCCACCAGACGATGGTTGAATGGCCGTCAACGTGTTCGAGAATCCGCTGCCGCAGTTCTTCCGGAACGGGGACCTGTTTGAGGTGCTTCCGAACCAATGATTGCCGGGCGCAGTGCGCTTCGAACCACCGGGCGAGTTCGGGATCCCGCTTCGCCTGCTCCAGCGCTTCCTCGAATTCGGTATCAGTCGCATCGGACG
>DATEKZ010000457.1:0-5101 GCA_035277185.1 Verrucomicrobiia bacterium | reverse complement strand
CCGAGAGCCCTCCGTTGTCCGAGGTGAAGATGATGACCGTGTTTTCCGCAAGGCGAAGGTCCTCCAGCTTCTTCACGATGCGGCCAACGCTTTCGTCCATGCTCTCAATCATGGCCGCGTAAATAGCATTGGTTTGTCGTTCACCCGGCTTCTGAGACAGGTATTTGGCGACCAGATTGGTCTTTGCCCGTAGCGGGATGTGAACCGCGTAGTGGGCGAGGTAGAGGAAGAAGGGCCGATCCTTGCTCTGCTCGATAAACCTTTCCGCTTCGGACGTGAGCCGGTCCGTCAGGTACTCGCCCGAGTCGCCTTGTTCCAGGCCAGGCATGGCTCGTTGCTGATTGCGAAACGGCGCGAAGTAACTCAACGGCGTGCCCGTGTGATCGCCCCCAATGTTGAGATCGAATCCCTGCTTCTCCGGTCCGAAACCTTCTCCTCCGAGATGCCATTTGCCGATGTGCGCGGTCGCGTAACCCCCGGCCTTCAAGGCTTCCGCCAGCGTGGTTTCCTCCAACGGGAGCTGCTGACGGATGATTGGACGGGCGAGCTTTTGGTCGGTCCGGTCCTGGCGTCCCGGCAGCCAGTCCGTCAATTGCAGCCGCGCCGGATGTTTGCCGGTGAGAAGTGCGGCGCGCGTCGGCGAGCAAACCGGCGCGGCAGCATAAGCGTCCGTGAAACGTACTCCATCCCTCGCCAGGCGGTCGAGGTTCGGCGTCCGGTGAAAGGTGCTCCCGTAGCAAACCAGATCGGCCCAGCCGAGGTCGTCGATGAGGATGACAACGATGTTGGGTTTGCTTTGAGCAGGGTATCCCGAGCCGCTAGCGAAGAAAAGTAACACGGCCAGGAACGCAACTCTTCGAGCGATGTCCACCGCCAAGAGAAATACCAGCCGTTTGGCCGAAGCTGCACGCACTAAATTCCGACGGTGATCGGCGAACGATTGGCGCAGATTAGACATCTGCGCTCCGTCGAGATGCACTCGGCCGATCCGTTCGACGAAGGGCAGACAACTTTGCTCGCGGACTCACGCCCCGGGGACGGGGCCTGACACCACTACCTAGGGATGAGCGTACTCGGGCGCAATCCGATCCCAATCCGCTTTCCCGTGGCGGTGTCAGAGGGGCCCCTCACCTGGGGTCGTGACCAATTCGGCAATTGACCGGCAAGGGTACTGGGATTACCGTTTGCATCGCCAAACACCCTTGCGTCATTATGAAACCACGTGCCTCCCGCTCTGCTGCCTTTACGTTGATCGAACTCCTGGTCGTCATTGCCATTATCGCCATTCTGGCCGGCCTGCTCTTGCCGGCGCTGGCGAAGTCGAAATCGAAGGCCAACACGATCAAGTGCCTGAATAACACGAAGACCATCACGCTCGCGACGTTCATGTACCTGTCGGATTTCATGAAGCCGGTGCCGTACAACGGAGTGGCCACGGCTACCATGGACAACGCGCTATGGGTGACAGTCCTGGCAACCAATTACGGCGGCATCAACGCCGCGCGGATCTGCCCGGCGGCACCCCCCGCCACGAGCAAGGCCAAACGCCGTCATCCTAACAGTGGTTCTCTAAACCAAACGTGGCTGTGGACCGGATCGAAGGGTTTCGACTACGAGGGCAGTTACGTCTTCAACGGATGGTTTTACGGCGACGACGATCCGTATTTCAGCACGCCGCAGCATAAGCCGAAGAAGTACAAGAACGACAGTGATTGCCCTACCCCGTCCAATACGCCGGTCATCGCCGATGGCAACTGGATCGACACCTGGCCCCAGCCGAACGATCTGCCGGCCCGGAATCTTTTCACAGGTGACGATTTCGCCGGCGCGATGGTCCGGCTTACTCTGCCCCGGCATGGATCTGACAACACGTGGGCCCGGAACCGGATTTTCAACCCGAAGGACACTTTGCCCGGCGCCATCAACATCGGATTCGCGGATGGCCATTCCCGGTTGGTCAGGCTGGAGAATCTCTGGAACCTCGATTGGCACAAGAACTGGGTTCCGCCGGCAAAACGGCCCGGCAAGTAGAAGGTGTCGACGGCTGGATTCTGTTTGCTGGCAATTCAGCTTCGCTGTTTCAACTCGCGTTGGTGAGGATTCCAAAGTCCATGAAATTTCTGACCAGGTGTCTTTGCGCCCTCGCTGTTCATTCCCGCATCTGTTCCGGATCGACCCCGACGCTCTTGCACCAGTCGCGATAAGCGAACGGCGAAATTTCCGAGGGTTTGATCTCGCTGCGACCGCCCCAGAAGACATTCGTATAGCTGACCGGAATGCCGCAGTTCTCAAGGTGTTCGTCGATGGCGGCTTTGTGCGCCAGGACCAGTTGCTTGTCGGTGCCGTGCGCAACGCCCATCACGTTCACGTTGCGGAACTCCGGTCCGCCCTCGCGCCAATAGGCGTGCGTCATGATGTGGTGGCGCCCGACTTCCCGGCCCGCCTCGATCTCGCGTCCGGTCGGCACGGCCCAGTGAAACAGCGCGTTGAACCGCGTGACGCGTTCTCCGCTGGCCAGCGGTTTGACGTGTTCGAGGAAAGTTGAGAATCGCCCGATGACCTTCCGACCGTTCATGTCCTCGGCCACTTCGTAAAACGTTTCCAGCGGCACCCCGGCGTCTTTAGCCCGCGCCTGCCAGATGTTCGGGACGATTTCCTGCGCTTCAAACTCGCGCTTGAGCGCCATAAGAATGCGCCATTCCAAATCATTCAACGTCGTCATCGTCACCTCGGTGACGTCGGCTGGCACGTCGGCCTTGCTCCCCGGCTCCATCCCGCGACGACGCACGTGGCCGACGCCGAGCGCAAACAACCGTTTCGCAGGCATCAACCGAAAATGGAGCGCCCCGGTTTGTTGCCGGAGAAATTCGCAATGCTTCGTCATCGAATAACCCTGTGGCACCTTGAGCGTCGTCCACAATTTGTATTGCGAACCGGGCGTGGCAGCGTCAGTCGAACGCGTGACGACGTGCCCGGAAAAAGGGTCTCGTTGGAACATGTAATCGAAGGCGGAATCGAGTTTGTCCTGCGGCACTTCCCACGCGACCAGCGATCCCTGCGCGAGGTTCGTGGCCAGCAGCGTCTGGCGCACGCGGCGGATGGTCCCGCCCCGCAACATCGCCTGGATGCGCTCGATCACGACCGACAATTCGACGCCCGCCAGACGCGCGATCTCGCCGAGGGGATCGCGTTGGAATCCTTGAACCCGATCCTCCGACACCGCCAGAATGCGGGCGTTGACCGGGTCGCTGATTTCGATCGGAACCGTCGATAAACTCATGATCGGAAGTTTACCTCAACGACCTCTCAACAGAAGCCCGATTTTTCTCCGCCGCACCAGCGGCGAGCAAAAGAACGCAAAGGAGCCAGAGAAATCCGTTTCATCTCGGCACTGCTATGCATAAGAATTTTCTCAAGCTGCGCTAATCTCTTAACCACGGATGGACACGGTGGACATGGATAGGAAGGATAGAAAGATACGAATGGAACCCCAAAATGGGGTTCCCATTTGCGATTCGAGTAATTCGCGTCCGGCTTCGGTTGTTTTTATCCGTGTCCATCCGTACTACTATCCTGAAAAGTTTGCGCAGGCGCCGCTCAAATTTCCGGAGCGCGGCACTGCCGGGCTGTGATCTCTGCGTTATCCATGAACCTTCCGGGGTGCGCCCGTCCTCGGGCGCAGGAACGTGGGAAAGCGGTGTGAGCTTTGGAGCATTCCAACACCGTCTGGCTTTCGAGCCTTGCTGCGCCCGCGGCCGGGCGCACTCCGGTCCATGGGCGCAATGCGCGCTCCCTTGTCAATGTCGTCACGGACTCTGCAACGCCCGATAAAACCGATATCTGAAGTTGGTGCCGGTGGCATCGACGTAGTCCCAGATTCCGTTCGGCACGTTGTTCGTTGCCAGGGGCGTCCAGGAAGTCAGGTCGGTTGACGCGAGCACGATATAGTTGGTGTTGCCGGGACCGGCGAGCTGGAGGTGGAAAAGCCCGCTTCCATCCACGCTGACTGAACTCCAGCGCAACGGCGAATCAAGGAGAAGTGTAGCCGAAGCGCTCAGCGCTGAGCCCGTGGAATTGCTCGCCAGCACCCGATAGGTGCCTTGGTTGGCGGCCTGAAAGTTGGTGATGGTCAGACTGATGTTCGTGGCGCCGGGGACATGCACCTGATTGCGCTGCCATTGGAAGGAGGGAGCAGGAAATCCTGTCGCGTTCACGTTCAAAGTCACCGCGGAGCCGACCGACACAGTCTGGCCGGCTGGTTGTTGCGTGATCACCGGCGGGACACCCAATTCGTAGTGAAGCTCAGCGGTGCCCATCTCGCCATTGACTCCGTCCACGGCGATATAACAGATCTCGTTCGCCAGAGCGGAAAACGTCACGGCGCTGGAACGGCCGTTGACGCCGCTGTCGTTGTCACAGGCAACGGACTGCAAATTCCCGTAAGTCACCGGTTGGCCGGCCGGCACCACGTATACCGCCAGGACGGTGTCGAAGTCGCTGCCGTCCGTGTTGACCCGCAACACGCCGTTGGTGGGCGGGACGTACGAATACCATTCGGAGGCGCCGCCCGCCACGCCGCAGTGGTTCGGTTCGCCAGGTTCCCTGGTCGAGCCGAAGGTGCTGAAGATCTGGGTGCCTGTGTAGCCGGTTGCAGGTCCGCCAGCCTGCTTTCTCTTCTTCGACTTTTGCAGACTCTGGCCGCCGAGTTGAACCGCCGCCGCGTCCGCCGCTTCAAAAAGCTTGTCGCGGCTGAAGATATCCCGAATCACCGTGCCGTCGCCGCGCCGGTGGACCTGGAGGCGAATCACGCGACTCTGAACCTGCAAAACGGAATCCTCCGGGACCGCCAGGGGAACAATGCGGCACAAGTAGTTGCCCACGTCGGCGCGCGTGAGCGAAGCAAACTCAAGGCGGTCCGAACCTCCGGCGGGAACGTCCCGCACAAGGATACCGTCGCGGAGCCACTGCACGCGCGCCGGCTCGAAGATCTGAAAATTCACATCGAAAGTGACGCGATCACCCAGCGGTGCGGACTGATCGACCGGTTGCGCGGTGATTCGGGTGAGCGGATTCAACACCGGCAAGAGGTTCCACTGGAAAA